>CANGVU010000024.1 GCA_947457325.1 Flavobacteriales bacterium
CGCAGCGTGTCATTGGGAATGTGCATTTTGAAAGACAAGGAACACATCTGTACTGCGATAGCGCATATTGGTTTGAAAACAGAGACTTTGAAGCCTTTGGAAAAATAAAAATTGTAAAACCTGAGGACTATACTTTAACTGGAAAATCACTCCGCTATACCAATGAAACCAATATCGCCCGATTGGAAGGTGATGCAAAATTGGTGGACAACCAAATGACACTCACTGCACCGCTCATGGTGTACAACTTGGAGACCAAAGATGCCTCTTATTTCTCAGGTGGAAAAATTGTATCCAATAACAAAGAAAATCTTCTCACAAGTCTAACAGGAAATTACAATACCGAGCTCAACAAATCACATTTTGAGAAAAAAGTAAAGCTTATTCATGGTGCATATACGTTAACTACAGAAAAGCTCGACTATGATAATAATACCGAAACGGCCTACATCATCACCGATACAAAAATCAGTTCTGAAAATGAAAAGCTGTATTGTAAAAGAGGATACTACAGAAGTACAGATGACTACACTGAGTTGTACGAAAGACCAAAATCTATTCATGAAAGTCAAATCATCATTGCCGATACGCTGATTGGACACGGAGACGAAGGATGGGGAAAATTTATTGGAAATGTTTATATAGCAGATAGCATAGACGAAAAATGGATAACCGGCGGTTATGGTGAATACCATGATCATGATAAAGTTCAATGGATGAGTGAGCAACCCATTTACCATGAATTGTTAGAAGATGATACGCTATTTGTTAGGTCTGATACGCTTTGGATGAAAAATGATTCCATTCATGGTGATTTGGTCAAAGCTTTTCATCATGCCAACATTTACGCGCAAGATTTTCAAGCCAAATGCGACTCGTTGGTTTTCCAAGCTTCTGATAGTACCATTCACTTTTACAACGCACCAATACTTTGGAGTGATTCCAGGCAAATCACTGGAGATAGCATGTTTATGGTATTAAAGTACAAATCTCCATACCGATTTCATGTCATGAAAAATAGTTTTATTGTAGGACAAACCTTTGAGAATGACACTGTATATTTTGACCAAATCAGTGGAAGAAATATCGAAGCATTTTTTAAACAGGGAAATTTAGATCGCGTCGATGTAAAAGGCAACGGGGAACTCATTTATTTCCCACTGGAAAAAGAAAGTGATTCCATTCCAGTAGGTCTTAACAAAGCGCAATGCAGCAACATCAGCGTATATGTTGATGAAAGGAAAATCAAGAGAATCAAACTCATTAACGAACCCGATTCCTTTCTCATTCCGATGGAAAAAAGCAAAGAGGAACCCACCAAGCTAAAAACATTTGTTTGGTGGCCAGAACTAAGACCACAACGCAAAGATTTTTAATATGAGCAACACAAAAGACATCGTCTTTTCTTTGATTGAAAAAGAAAGAACAAGACAAACCAACGGTATTGAATTGATAGCTTCAGAGAACTATGTTTCTGATGCTGTCCTTGAAGCAGCTGGAAGCATCCTCACCAACAAATATGCGGAAGGATTGCCGAATAAGCGCTATTATGGCGGATGTGAAGTAGTAGACGAGATAGAGCAATTGGCCATAGACCGATTGAAACAATTGTTTGGGGCACAATGGGCCAATGTTCAACCCCACAGTGGAGCCAATGCCAATAGTGCCGTAATGCTGGCCTTATTAAAACCTGGAGATAAAATCCTCGGTTTAGATTTGTCCCAAGGTGGTCACTTGACACACGGATCTCCAGTCAACTATTCAGGAAAATTGTACCAAGCGCATTTCTATGGTGTTGATTCAGACACCGGAAGAGTGAACATGGAGACCGTTAGAAAAAGGGCCTTAGAAGTACAACCCAAGATGTTGATTGTTGGTGCATCCGCGTACAGCAGAGATTGGGATTATGCTGCCTTCAGAGCAGTTGCAGATGAAGTAGGTGCCGTGCTTCTTGCAGATATTTCTCATCCAGCCGGTCTTGTTGCAAAAGGGCTATTAAACAATCCAATGCCGCATTGCCATGTCGTTACCTCCACTACCCACAAAACACTCAGAGGCCCTCGTGGTGGCATTATCATGACTGCTCAAGACGGTCCAAATCCTGTTGGCATTAAAAACAACAAAGGAGAGTTGCGTTCATTAAGCGGATTGCTGGATAGTGGCGTATTCCCTGGAATGCAGGGCGGTCCATTGGAACATGTCATTGCTGCTAAAGCCATTGCCTTTGGAGAAGCATTACAAGATTCATTTACAACTTATGGAAAACAAGTTAAAGCCAATGCCCAGGTACTTGCGCAATCATTGGTTGAACTGGGATACAATATTGTTAGTGGAGGAACTGACAACCATTGCATGCTGATTGACTTAAGAAATAAAAACATCACAGGAAAAGAAGCAGATGCCGTGTTGGGAAAAGTACACATTACCGCCAACAAAAACATGGTGCCTGGCGACACTCAATCACCCATGGTTACTTCTGGTATTCGTCTGGGAACTCCCGCTATCACAACACGCGGATTGATTGAAGATGACATGAAAATTATTGCTAGTTTGATTGATGAGGCAATTGTCATGAAAGACAACGATTCTGCGCAGAAAGAAGTGGCCAATAAGGTCCATAAATTAATGTCAGATCGACCATTGTTTGTTTAAGATGAACGAGCTCCGTGACCACCCCAACTTATACTTAAAGCAACACGGCAGCAATCCCATTCATTGGAAGGAATGGAGTTCTCTTCATTGGACCAGAGCCATTGAAGAGGATAAATTGGTCATTGTGAGCATTGGATACAGTGCCTGCCACTGGTGTCATGTGATGGAGAAGGAATGTTTTGAGGACAATGAAGTTGCTGTTTATACCAATGAACATTTTATAAGTATCAAGGTGGATCGTGAAAGCCGACCAGACATTGATCAGATGTACATGAATGCCCTGCACCTGATGGGAAAGCCTGGTGGATGGCCGCTCAATTGTATATGTTTACCTGACGGAACCCCCATTTTTGGAGGGACTTATTTTCCCAAGAAAAAATGGCTCCAAATTCTATCTGAATTGCATCATTTGTTTCAAACACGCAAAGAGACATTGAACTCTTTTGCTGATGAAATGAAACAGGCGTTAAATCAATTTACAACAAGACATCAACCGCAATCAAAGCCTGAACTTGATCATGATAGCATTCAAGGTTTTATTGGCGACTTGGACTTTGAATGGGGAGGCACTGCAGGCTATCCTAAATTTCCAATGCCTCCCTTGATAGAGTCCGTCTTGCATTATGGCGTTCACCAGCAACACAAGGCATCTCTGCGTTGGTGTCAAATCACTTTAGATAAAATCAAATTTGGTGGGATTCATGATTTGATTAATGGTGGAATATCTCGATACAGTGTCGATCACCGATGGCATGTTCCGCATTTTGAAAAAATGCTTTTTGATAACGCCCAATTGCTCTCTGTATACGCTCAGGCACATTTGACATTTCCGAATCAGGAATATGATGAGGTCATGCTAGGGATTCATCATTGGATTACAAATGAGATGAAACAATCTTCAGGTTTAATATCCAGTACCATGGATGCGGACAGCGAGGGTGAAGAAGGGAAATACTATGTTTTCCAAACTGAAGAAATCAAAAAAGTTTTTGGTAATGAAGACAACAATTGGGAGTCCATTTTTGATTTTGCTCATCATAGCTATTGGGAAGATGGGAAGATTGTCCTCAGTGCCAAAGCATCTTTTTCTTTGAAGGATGAAAAATGGAAAAGCGCGCAATTGGTTCTTCAACAAATCAGAGCTGTTAAGACAAAACCCATAACCGATCACAAAGTAATCACAGCCTGGAATGCGCAAACTGTTATTGGTTATTGTGAAGGCAGCGTAATATTTAGCGATTGGATAAATCACGCAGAAGATTTGTACGCGGCCATGGAGCGACACCTCAAAATCCATGGGCAATGGATTCAAGGAAAAGAAGGAGAAAAGACAATCAAACCATTGCTATTTGATACATTGGCATGGGTTCAGAAAGCTTGCATTGAATTGTTCTTAAAAACAACAAATTGGAAATACATTCAAGAAGCTATTCAGATTCATGATCAGGCTAATGTTTTTCAACAAACTTCTTCACTGTATGCCCTGAATGCAGAAGAGAATTTATTAGTAAAAATTGTTGAGATACAAGATAATGTTATTCCATCGAGCAATGCCATTTGGGCAGAAAACATGTATTGGCTCAGTATCATAACCGGAGACCTCCAGTACCATGAACAGTGCATCCGTATGGTGCAATGCATGGGGCAAGATGTTAATCAAATAGGATATTACGCACATTGGAATTTCATACTGCAATTGATGGATAGCAGCTCCGGAATCATCGTGGCATGTCAGCCTGAAACAAATTGGATTCAGAATAAAAAATGGCTGCACAAAACAGTTGTAATGCATAAAAACGAAGAAAATTCGTTTCTACAAGGAAAATGGCATCCACAAACCCAATATTCTCTTTGTACATTAGCTACATGCTATCCGCCCGTATTCCATTCCTCCGATATTACATAACGCTCATCCTGCTGGGATTAATAGCTGGCAACGGATGGACACAAATGCTGAACAACAAAGAAGGCAAGGCATTTGACAATGCCTTTCTCTTTAATCGATCTTTTATCTGGGAAAATAAAATAGCTTCAATAACAGCCATCAAACAGATCAAACTCCCTGGAAGACCCATCAATGAAACAGAATGGAAAGAAGTAATGTCTTTTAATTCCACTGGAATTTTAGAAAGAAAAATGCTTACAACACAAGGAGCCTCCTTTCAAGACAGCAGTTCAATTTTATTCAACAGAAATGATATTGGGCAATTGTTCAGCATAGAGCAAAACAAAAAGACTGAAACCACCATTACTGAAATGACCTATGACAGCAATGGAAAAATCACCCGAGAGGACATCAAGCAAATACTGCACTTACAGGGAGAAAACAGCAGGGAAATATTGGTTGAAAGTACCACTTATGAATACAGTTTTCCGCAAGTCAATGTTGTCGTAAGAAACAACATCAATAACTATGGATTATCTTACAGTTCATTTACGACAATTAAAAATGACCAAGGATTCCTGATGAAAGAAATAGAAAATTTCTTTGTCAGCCAGCGTGAAATCACAACATTGTATGAATACAATGAAAAGGGCTGGGTTTCCAAAACTACCACCACCGACAACACATCCAACGAAAAAGAAGAAACCACCTTTACCTATGACAACAAAGGCAACGTGATTTTTGCCAAACGCAACATTAACAATCTACCTGTTGAAGAATTTGAAGTGTTGTACAATCAGGCTTCAATGATAAAAGCTATCTTGCACCAAGACATCGCCAGTCAAGCCATTACGATACACAAATACGAATACGAATTTAGATGAAAAACTTATTCAAGTTATTGTTTCTGTTCTCTTTGGTTGCAGCCACCTCAAGCTGCGCAGCACAAAAAAGGCCACCCAAACAGGACAATGTTGTAACGCCTGCTGATGGCGCCAAAAAAAGTGCTGAGAATAAAAACCGGAAGTGGGAAGAATACGAGACCAAAAAAAATCACCACAATGAAATTCAAGACAAGGCTACTAAAAAGCGAATGAAAGAGAGCTTAAAAAAGTCAAAAAGCCACGGCTCACCCAATCGTGTTCCTTGGTACAAAAAACTTTTTTGGTAGATTAAACCCAATATCCATTTAAGTCTCAAATAACTGATATGAACATCAAAAACTTTTTAATCATTTCGGTTTTGTATCTGCAAGCGGTTACGCTTCAAGGACAAATGAACTGGGCTGAAAATGTTGCCCCTATTTTATTTGACCATTGCACCAAATGCCATCACCCCGGAGGAATAGGGCCATCTAGTTTTATGACCTCAGATGAGGCATCAAACAATGCGGCATCCATTCTGAGCGCCATCATGGATGATTACATGCCGCCTTGGCCGGCCAATCCTGATTATCGGCACTTTCTCAATGAAAACGTTCTGACGGAAACTGAAAAAAACACCATCGAAAACTGGGTAATGAATGGAGCCCCCAGCGGCGATATCGCACTAGCTCCCACCCCACCTAGCTACAACAATCAGACACAATTGGCGCAAGTTGACTTTAGCGGTACCACACCCATCAACACCAGCCAAGCCGTGGCGCAAGATTATTACCGCACTTTTGTTATTCCATCCAATTATTCAGTGGATCAATTCATAGATGGGATTGAAATCATTCCAGGAAATAGTGAGATTGTACACCACGTTGTTATTTATTATGACCCTACCAACGAGTGTCTTTCTCTGGATGCTGCAGATCCTGAGCCAGGATTTCCAACCAATGGCACAGGCGGAGGTCTTCCCGACGCGGCGTATTTCATAGGCACATGGGTTCCTGGAAAAGGGCCTCAAAATTTACCACAAGGATTTGGCATACGGGCAGAAGCCAATGGATACTACTTGATTGAAATGCATTATCCAGCAGGAACGGTGGGGCAACAAGACGAAACCATACTCAACATCAAGCACTCCTCCAGCAGCAATCCAAGGGAGGCTTGGTACAGCCCCATTATTACACACGACCCTTCCACACTTGATGAAGCTGCTTTAATCATTCCAGCCAATACAGAAAGGACATTTCACGCCACATACAACGTACCCATCAACATATCGCTGATTGGCATCTTCCCTCACATGCATCTCATTGGGAAAAGCATTAAGAGTTTCTGTGTTAACGGAACAGACAGTATTCCTCTGATTGATATTCCTCAATGTTATTTCAATTGGCAATTCGGTTATGATCTTACTCAACTTGTTAGACTGCCTGCACAGTCGCAACTCAAAGCCATTGCTACATATGACAACACCATCAACAACCCCAACCAACCGGTAACCCCCCCGCAATTGGTCACCGCAGGAGAAGAAACAACTGATGAAATGATGGTCATATTCTATCTATACTCTTATTGGTTACCCGGAGATGAAAACATCATCATTGACCCCAATACCAATGTCTCCAACTACTCTGAAACACCCCATTTGTGGCAATTCTATCCCAATCCAACTCAAAATAAGATTCAGTGGACATGTCTCGGATCACAATACAGAAAAGCTGAATTCTCCATTTTTGACATCAATGGAAAGATTTGTAAAAAAGAACAACAAATGATTGCGGGAGGTATAGAATCAGGAAATGTTGATCTAAGCGATTTAGATCCGGGTGTTTATTTCATTAAGGTAGTATCTAATCAATATACGCACACCGAAAAAATCATTTTGGAATAATTACTTTTTACCAATGATTCGGTCCGGATTGTTGGACAAAAAGGATTTCCAAGAATTGGACTTGGTTCCCAATAAAGGGTTGGACGTTTGGTAAAAATGACAAACCGCAGCTGCCAAACCATCCGTTGCGTCCATCTTCTCTGGCATCTGAGAATCTTCTATTTTTAAAAGTCTTTGAATCATAGCAGCAACCTGCTCCTTACTGGCATTTCCATTGCCTGTAATGCTCTGTTTTATCTTGCGTGGTGCGTATTCGGCTACACTCAACTGACGACTCAATGCAGCAGCAATGGCCACTCCTTGCGCCCTGCCTAACTTCAACATGGATTGGACATTCTTTCCAAAAAAAGGTGCTTCAATGGCCAACTCATCTGGGTGAAAACCATCTATGAGTTCAATGCATCGCTCAAATATTTTTTTCAACTTCAATGCATGATCATCAATTTTATCCAAACGGACAACACCCAAAGCCAAGAGTTGCATTTGTTTACCTTTGACCTCAATGATTCCGTAACCCAAAATGGAAGTTCCAGGATCAATACCCAATATGATGCGCTCCTTTTGCAATTGATAATGTAGTTATGGTGCTAAAAGTAATGACAATTTCCATCGCTATGGTGCTGCAATGCGCCTATGCCTTGCAATTGCTATGGTACAGGGGCAAAAAAAAAGGAAAGTCAATAGATCCCTGCTACCCTACCCCACTTCTCAGTATTGTCATTCCTTTCAGAAACGAGATCCAACATTTGCCAGCTTTGCTCGATAAATTGAACCAATTGCCTGTTGAGATTGATGTGTATTGGATTGATGATCACAGTGATGATCGGGGGCAAAAATGGCTATCCGACAACATCCCATCCCATCACATTCTCCTCAAAAACAAAGGACAAGGAAAAAAAGCGGCACTGACTACAGGAATCGAAAAAATTCCTGAAACCCACTGGATACTCACCATCGATGCTGACGCACAACTTTCTGATACTTGGTGGAAAAATATTCAACATCAATTCAACCCTACATGTGCGTTGATTGTTTTTCCAATAACCATTTTAACAGAAAAAAAATGGATTGCTATTTTTCAGCATCTCGAATTTTCTTTTTTTCAGATTCTCACAAAAGGTAGCATTTTAAGACAACGAGCTCAATTGAGCAATGGCGCTCATTTGGCCTTTCAAAAAAAGTATTACTCCCAAGTGAATGGCTATTCTGGTCATGAACATATCAGCAGCGGTGATGATCAATTTCTGTTGGCCGCCTTCAGAAAAAAAGGATGGAAAATCGGTTGGGCCAACATCCCAGCAGAGACCATATCAATAGTGCCACTTTCAAATTGGAAGGCACTATTATCACAGCGCGTACGATGGGCAGGAAAATCAAAAGCACTAGAAATGGTAGATATGAAAATTTTGGCTTTCAATACAGCTATCAGTCAAACCATCACCCTATACGCATACATGGCATTGATTTTTCAGCCATTTCAAATAAGCTCGATGCTGTTGCTCCTATTGGTTTTTATCAAAATTTCTGCTGAGTTCATCGTTTTTCGAATGCTTAAAAACAGTCCGCGTTTTATCACCCTTTTGTTTTTAATAATCTATCCGTTTTGGGTGTTTGTCGTTGGCATATCTGTTTTATTTTTAAAACAAGAATGGAAAGGAAGGACAATCAGGCATTAAAAACTTTTTGGGGGAAATTCTCTCAAGACAAATGGGCTGTAGCTGGGTTGTCTTTTATTGCACTTTTGTTTTTGGTTAGCTTACTGGGGTCATTCATTCGTCCGGATAAAACGGAGAATGCCAATGACCAGCAAATACAATGGGCTAAACTTCCCCCGATGAGCAAGGTTCACTTTGATTGGGATGAAGGTGGAGAACGCGATCTAGATGGGAAAATGCAAGAAAAAACTCTCCTCTTGGGGACTGATCGGTTGGGTCGAGACATCCTTTCACGATTAATGGCAGGTACGTATA
>CANGVU010000025.1 GCA_947457325.1 Flavobacteriales bacterium
GCTACTTCCGCACGAAAAGAAATGGAGGCATTTTTGGGCAGAAAAGTATTCATGGAGACCTTTATTAAAGTGGATCCTGATTGGCGCAACAACGTCAATCGATTGAAGTCAATGGGTTATTGGGATTAAATTATGGTGAGCTTTCCTAATTGTAAAATCAATTTGGGTTTATTTGTAACCCATAAAAGGGCGGATGGATATCATCATTTGGAATCAATTTTCCTTCCTGTTCCTTTTACGGATGCATTAGAAATCATTCCCAATGGAACCAATGATTGCAGAGTATTAACTTATAAAAGTGCTGTTAGCATTCCAAAAGAAGAGCATTCCTGTTATCAAGCGTGGTCGTTGCTCCACCGCGAGTTTTATATTGAGGGTGTAGATATTTTTTTAATCAAGCACATCCCCAGTGGAGCGGGCTTGGGTGGTGGCTCATCTGATGCTGCATTTACGTTACAAATGTTGAATCAGTTGTTTGCTTTGGGTTTGACTCAGCAACAATTGGTAAATTTTTGCGCTGAATTGGGAAGTGATCAAGCTTTTTTCATTTATAATCAGCCATGTTATTTGAGTGGAAGCGGACCAGAGATTACTCCAATTGCTTTTCTACAAGATTTTAGAATTGAATTGTCCTTCCCTTCAGTTCATATTTCTACCAAGGAGGCCTATTCGCAATTGGTACCAACTGCCATGAATTTTGACTTGAGAAAACTGCAAGATCATCCTAAAACGGAATGGAAAAAGATTCTTAGAAATGATTTTCAGTCCGGCGCTGTATCTAGACACGCATTAATCCAAAATCATATTGAACGGTTTTACGAACAAGGAGCTTTTTACGCAGCTATGAGCGGAAGTGGTAGTGCTGTATTTGGTCTGTTTGATTAACGCATTAGGGTTAACCATTCTTGGAAATCATATGAGGTTCCATCATACATCTTAATGGTTCCAATGAATAAATATTGCCCTTCAGCCGCGGCGTTTCCATTTATTTTTCCGTCCCAACCTTTATTGACACTATTCCACTCATAGACCAAATTGCCCCATCGGTTGAAGATTTTTCCGGAGAATTTTTCTACGGTAAATTCTCCGCAATCATAATAAAACCCACCGTTGAAGTTTTCGCAGCTTACACGGTACACATCATTTTCGCCATCCCCATTGGGAGAGAAAACATTGAATGAGGCCAATTCTGCGAAGTCATAAACAAGTACTACAAATGTTTTTGCATCAGTGCATCCTCCAGGACCTGTCACAAGCATGGTTACATTGAAATAACCCAAAGAGTCAAACAAGTGGTTGGTTGGCAAACCTGCGGGAATCTCAGTGATGTTGCCATCACCCCAATTGTATTCCACGTTGCTATTGAATTGGCTCAAATCAAAAATATTAAGATCTAAGGGAATGTATCCTTGAACAGTATCATTGACGAGTGGTAAAGAATCAATGACAAAATTGGCAAGAGGTATTTCAATGGTTCCTACAGTGCTGTTGAAGGTTTCGATACAACCATTGTTGTCTGTTACAGTAACGTAATATGTTCCATTGTTGAGTTCAGTCTGGGTATTGGAGGTACTGGTTTGATTCAACCAAGAATATTGATAACCAGGAGTTCCTCCGTTGATGGCAACCGACAAAGCGCCTGATGCAAGGCTGTCTCCGCAAACATCATCTGTAACAGTAAAGTTGGCTTGAATGGCAGCGGGTTGAAGAAGATTGAAATTTTGTGTTTGGCTACAACCATTGGCATCAGTAACCGTAACAGATTGTTGCCCACTTGAAAGATTGTTTACAGATGAACCCGTTAAATTGGATTGCGACCAAGCGTAACTATAATCAGGCGTTCCTCCTGTCACTGTTGCGATTCCCTCACCGTCATTGCCTCCGTTACAAGAAGGTTGTATAGTATTGACACTTACAATATAAGGTTGAGGCTCAGTCATGTTTGCGTTATCCGATGCAGTACATCCATTCCCATCCGTTACCGTAACAGAAAAGTTTCCTGCACTCAACGCATCGGCAAAACTACCCGTCTCGAAATTGGACCAAAGGATATTGTAGTTTAAGGTTCCTCCCGTCACAACAGCCGTCGCTTGACCATTGCTTCCTCCATTGCAAAGAACAGGAATGATGTTTTGAATATCAATACTCAATGGTTGTGGCTCAACAATATCGAATTCAAAACTAACGGCGCAACCATTGGCATCCGTGATGGTTACATTGTATGTACCTGAAGTAAGATTAACAGCGGTGTTAGAATTAGAAATATTATTGACCCAATCAAAGTCATAGTCTGGAGATCCACCTGTGGGATTTAGAACAATCTCGCCATCATTTCCATTGGCACAAGATACATTTTGAATGTCAGCAGTTGTATTGATTACATTTCCTGCAGAGACAACTGGTGCAGATTGTGTTTCAATACAACCATTTGCATCAGTTACCGTGAGCGAGTAATTACCAGAGGGAATGTTATTCAATATTGAATCTGTATCAGCTGGAAATCCATTCCAATTGTAAGTGACGGGATAAATGGGATTATCAATGATGGCTTCAATGCTACCCAATCCTGCACCTGAACATCCAATGTTGGTGACATTAAGGTTGAGCCCCATGGGTAAAGGTTCATAAATCTGAATGGTATCAGGATTTGCGCAGGTTTGTCCTTGGGCATTGATATAAGAAGCGGTAACGACATAAATGTCTGCTGCCAAGTTATTGACAGTAGGTGTGCTCGCAAATGAAGGACCACCAAGCGTATTCCATGAATAATTGAAAACAGTGTTGTTGGGTCCGCCGGTAGCTTGAACTTGAATAACACCCGCTTGACCACCATTGCATGGATTGTCATCCGTATTTAGAACATTAATAATAATGGGATTAGGCTCATTGATGACAAAGGGCACAGAGTCTATACAACCAGCTCCATCTGTTACTGTAAGCATGTAGTTTCCAGCGGACAAATTGGTTGCCAATTGATTGGTTTGGTTGCTGCCAGACCAAGCGTAAGTAACATCTCCAACCTGACCGATGACATTTGCAAAAGCTTGTCCATTAGACAAACCGGGACATGTAACACTCTGTGTTGTTGCTGAAATATTTAGATTATTCTCCTGGGGTACATTAAAGGTGCCTGAAATTTCACAATCTGCACCTTGATCTATAATTGTAACATTGTATTGACCTTGGGTTAGTCCAGAAGCAATCGGACCATTCAAGCCTGGAATTTGCTCCCAAACATAAGTATATGGACCTATTCCATTGTTGAGAGATACAGATATTTCACCGGTTCCATTTCCACAACCAGTGGATTGAATAGAAGCCAATGTCTGGGGTTGATTAATTGAAACTCCCGTTAGTTGAACATGCACAGTATCTGAAAATGTAGATCCGCCACATACAGTGACAGTGGCAATGTAGTTATCGCTCCCAATGGTGTTGATGTTGATTTCATTGCCTGTTCCAACTTGAGTTCCTGCACTATTGGTCCATACAATAGGAGGTGTGCCCGAAGGTGTATATTCCCAAGATTCATTGGTGGCTGTCCAAGATGTATTGTTTCTACCTGGAACAGTTACACCTACCGTTCCTGTTAAATTGTGGATGCCAAGAACTGAAAAGTTTGGACTACCGCCAGGCCAAGTGTTGCATGCTGGTTTGGTCCATATGTGCGTTTGAATCAAATTGGAAGTTTCATTGATAACTATTTGAAACTTGCCTTTGGAAGAGGTGCAGGAGAACATAGGAATTTGATCAAATGTTACCACCAATTTCCTGAAAGGAGCTGTTCCAATCGTTTGATATTTGATGTAAGGTCCTTGTCCGCCAGTACCTGGATGCCAATCTTGCCACGGGCCCATGATACAATTTTTTGGAACTCCCGTAGTTGAACTCGGTATGGATGCGGCTACATAATTGGTTGGTTGACCAGCAGTAAATGAAATCCAACCGTTTGAACCAATGTAAAAATTGTTGTAAGAATTATTGAAGAAACAAAAAGTAAAACCAATAGGAAGTGAACCAGACACGGCATCGTCTCCAAGCGTTACACCAGTTCCGGCAATCACTTCAGGAGTGAATGCAGGCATTGCGGCAACAGAATAATTGTTAGAAGAAATAACGCCATTGACGGTGGCACTAAGCGTTACAGGACCAGAACATTGGGAGATATCATCACCCGCATCAACGACCTGCCCCCAACTCATCAAAGTTGACAAGATGGATAATCCTACCAGAAAGTACTTTTTCATTTCCTATTATTTGAAAATGCTTTCAGCATTTTCAGTGTTGATTTTTTTACCTTCGAAATAAAATGATTGAATGCCTAATGCGGTAAGTATTTTCACTGCGTATTGTTCTGAATTGTTGTCTTTTATTGTCAGTACAACATGGTAGAGTTGTTCATTCTTGCTATCATTTTCAACCTCCAATTTTAAATTGTCGCGATAACCATTGGCGTTGTCCATGATTGCATGCAAATTGCTCTTCTCCCCGCAATAGGTCATTTGAATCTGTGCACCATTGGTAAATTTTTGAAGAGGTTGACTACCAGAAATTGAAAATTCGCCATTGCATTGAGCGCTGCTTACAAATGTTGCTGCCGCAAAGATGATGGAGAAGAATATTTTTTTCATGACTTTTTAGTTTTTACAATAATACAATAGACGCTTTATATGGCCAAAAGTTGTATGCTGTATTACAACTTTCCTTTTACATTTGAAAAATGCAAAACTTAAGAATCAATTGTATCATGTTGTTGGCTTTTCTGTCAACGCATATTTTGAATGCGCAAACGCCTTGTCAAAATGGATTTGCTGGAGAGTATCCTTGCTTAAACATGGATTTGTTGGCACACATGACCAATGCTGAAATTGGAGGTTGTGATAACACCAATGATATTTGGGGTTGGGTTTCACCAATAACCAAGAAGGAATATGCTTTGGTAGGTTGCAGCAATGGAACTGCCTTTCTTGATATTACAAATCCTACACAGCCCGTTTATTTAGGATTGCTTCCTTGTCACGACAACCCCAGTTTGTGGCGCGATTTGGAAACCTTAGGGAATTATGTATACGTTGTTAGTGAATCGAGCAATCATGGAATGCAAGTGATGAATTTGCTTCAATTGGACAATGTCGTCAACCCTCCTGTGAATTTTTCTGAAGATGCACATTATTCTGGATTTGGGCACTGTCACACATTGAATATTGATCCAACCAGCCAGTTGCTTTGCGCAATGGGCACCAATACTTTCAATGGAGGCCCTCATATTTTGGACATTTCTAATCCTCTCAATCCTGTTTTTGTAGGTGGTTATGGAGAGGCAGGTTACACGCATGATGGATTTATTACTACTTATTCAGGTCCTGATCAAAATCACCAAGGAGAAGTTATCATTGCTTTGTGCAACGGATACAACGGATTCTATGTGGTCAATGCCACTGACCCCAATGATGTGATTGTATTGGACAATTTTCTATATCCAGAAACGGGATATACGCATCAGGGTTGGTTTACCAAGGACAAACGGTATTTCTTGATTAATGATGAGTTAGATGAAATGAATATTGGAAATAATACCAGAACTCATTTTTTTGATTTGAATGATTTGGATAATATCACTTACATGGGTTTCCATGAAACAAACAATACCTCTATAGATCACAATCTCTATACGGATGATCAATTCATTTATGAGAGCAACTACCGCAGCGGTGTGAGGGTTTTTGATGCAGTTAGGGCAAGCAATAACACATTGAATGAGGTAGCTTTTTTTGATTTGGTCCCTGCCAATGATAATCCACAATTCAGCGGTACTTGGAGCAATTATCCATATTTGCCATCTGGTGTAAACATAGCTACAAGCATGTATGATGGATTCTTTATTACGAAACCGACTTTTTTACAATGGTCACAAAGCCAATACAATGTTTGCCAAGGTGGTGGATTTTCAGCCTATTTGGAAGTCAATACCAATTTGCTTTTTCCTCTGTCATTGTCTTGGGAGCTTCCATCTGGGTTTACTGCATTTGGAACCAGTGAAATTACCCAAATGGGAGATTATTACTTTTATTTCGATGCCCCTGTAGGTTTAGCTTCCGGAGTGTATTCATTGACATTGAACATGACTGCGCAGAATGGTCAAGTGTACTCCAAGGTTTTGCGGGTTAATGTTGCAACTGAATCCGCTTCAAGTGAGTTTTCACTGATTGCCCCAGCTCAGAATGCCAATCCAGAAGGTAACCCCGTTTCTTTTGAGTGGACAGCTTCTGCAGGAGCCAACTATTATGTTTGGACCATGGCCACGGACGCTAATTTTTTACAAAATGTTCAAACCCAAAACACGACCAATACTTCTTTGTCTTTAAATGCAATGGAATCCGGGATTCATTATTGGAAAGTTGAAGCTGTTAATGATTGCGGAATTGCCAAAATTGAAGTTGGTCAATTTGATTTGTTGAGCACTGGAATTGAAGAAGCGACAATTTCAAATGTTCAATTGTATCCTAACCCAACACAATCTGTCTTGTATTTTTCAAGTCCTTTGAGCAATTTTCAGGTCATTGATGTGTCAGGAAGAACTGTATTCTCCCATCAAGGCTCTGCTATGAAACAGTTGAGCACGGAAAATTTATCTGATGGAATTTATTGGTTGAAGATCAATGAAAAGGTAAAGACATTTGAAGTTCGTCACTGATAATTGGGGTCATCCAAATATCTGCGGAGTCCTTCCCTACCCGCTTTGATAAACAACGCCTTTTCTTCTTTGGAAAGGCGTTTTACTTTTGGACCAATGCCACAATCACTAATGCTTACCGTTCTTTCCCAATCAAAGGGAGCTAGGATAAAACGATTGAGGTTTTCCTTCATCAAGTAATAAACGGATCCAATCAAATCTTTGGTTGAATGAACCGAATAATACAGAGGTAACTTGGATTTGGTTCTGTCTACCTGAATTTGGTAATCACTGTCTATTCTAAAGCCAATGGTTTTTTTGGCTTGTGTTTCATATTTGGTTGAGTCATCAAAAATCCAAATCGGGAAATTGGAAAGGAAACCGCCATCCAAAAGGACATGGTCATGGTCCTGATAATTTCTAACATCCTGAGGCTCTCCTTTGTCATTGATGATTAGAGGTTCAAAGTACAATGGAACCGCCATTGAAGCTCGAACGGCGTCAACCACCCGCATATTGGGATAAGTTTGAACGCTGAAATACTCCACTTTTTGATGATTCATGCAAGTGGCAGTGATAACCAATGTTTTGAAAATTGGATTTTCTTTGGTCAAGCTTTCCAACTCTGAAAATGTGATGTTGGCATTTCCAACTTTGGCAGCGATACAATTTTCCATCCATCGGGTGAATTTCTTGCCTCTGTAATATCCCATTCTTCTGAAAAGACGCAATGTTCCACCAATGAAAAATCCACCTCCATCATTGAACTTGGCAAAGTTGGTATTGCCAATCATTTCAAATATTTCTTGGGGTGTATATCCAACGGACAATAAAGTCGCTGTAATGGCGCCTGAGGAAGTTCCTGCGACACGTTGAATGGGCTGTAGCATTTTTCTTTCATCCAATTCCATGAGCGCGCCGCAATAAGCCAAGCCTCGAATTCCGGCCCCTTCAAAAACCAAGTTTTCGTAACGGATTGAATCCAAACCCTTCTGAGCCATTGTCAATTGCACAAAGAGAATTCCAAGAGTGATGAGTATTTTTGATTTCATGCGTATTGTGTTTGTCTTCCTTCTCTGCAGAATCCCCAAAGGTGAATTCCCCATTCCTTTGCAAAATCTACAGCCAAAGAACTTGGAGCAGAAACTGCTGCGATGTTGGGGATTTTGGCTTTGAAGCATTTGACAATGATTTCATATGAAATTCTGCCACTAACCAAAAGCCATTTACCCTGCTTTGTTTTTTTTTGTATCATCAAGTCACCAATGCATTTGTCCACTGCGTTGTGTCGACCGATGTCCTCGTGAATACAAAGCAAGTTCTCATTTTCATCAAATATTGCGGCGGCATGCAATCCTCCAGAAGCTTGAAAAGCCTGTTGGTGGTTGTACATTTTCTCCAACCCTTTCTCAATATTAAAAGCATGATCGTTTTCTTGAAGGACTTCTCCTTGCGGAATAGCCCAATCCGTTTTGCCGCATATTCCGCAAGCAGAAATGCTCATGAGCGAACGTTTATTGGATAGTGAAAATGTCGAAGGGTCTAAATGAAAATTGACGCGTGATTCATTTTGACCAACTTCCATTTCGTGTGCTGGTATGGTCAATGAATTCAATGGCAATAGGCCTTCAGTGATGAGCAATCCCAGCGCCAGTTCCAATTCATGACCGGGAGATTGCATGGTAACTGTGAAAGGTTCCTTATTAATAGAAATGATGAAAGGTGATTCCACCACCAGGGCATCTTGCACTGGGATTGAATCACCTTTCAAGTTTTTAATTCCTGGATAGGATCTAATCATGCATTATTTGCCATAACGCTTTTCAGCCAATTCCAAGGCTTTGTGCAAGTTCACTACTTTACCTGTTTTGGATAGACGGCCAAAAGTATTCCAGCCATCCAAAGTGTAGTTCAAAGTCAATTGATGGTGCAAATAACTGGCTCCATTATCAATGTCTGACAATCCCCATTTGGCTTGAGTTTGAGCAGCAATGGACCATGCTCTGTTTAGGTTGTACTGTAAACCAACACCTGTGTTGATGGTCAATGTCTTGTCAAATTGACCTGCGCTTCTTGTTGTGTAGCCCAAACCTTGAACAGAAACAATATTGAAGTTTTTCTTGGCGCCCAAGCTTGCCATGATGTATTGTGTGTTCAAGTCAAAAGCACGGAATTGATTTGTCTCTTTGTTTTCCTTACCATTCAATGAACCTGCATTGTAAGAAGTAGCAGCAATAGAAATTTCCCAAGACCAATTGGCATTGAACTCTTGGTTCATTCTAAATTGAGAAGGTATGATGCCGTAGCTCCATCCGTTGTTGATGTCCAAAAGATTTTCGTATTTCTTACCGTCATCGTCAATTGCTGCAAATCCGATGCTATATGTTCTTCTGTGCTGGCTGAACAATAATCTCTTGAAACCTGTTGGTTTTTGTTCCTCTGTCAATTGAGGCAATGCCAAACGAC
>CANGVU010000026.1 GCA_947457325.1 Flavobacteriales bacterium
ATTGGTGAAAGTAGTAGCGAATGGAAAGGAGATAGTTCTTCCAGCTGTTGCAACACCAGGTCAAAAGAAAGGTACGGTTAGCATTGCTTTGGGCTACGGACGTGGAGCCAATGATGAAGTTATCGGGAAAGCCGCTTATCAAGTGGATGGTGATGGTGATTACATCATGGATGGCGACAAGCGCATGACCATAGGTAAGAATGCATTTGCTTTGATTAACAAAGGAATGTATTCATCTTTTGATGTTACTGTAGAGTCAATCAACGAGAGCTACCCAATGGCATCAACTCAGTTGCACAGCACCGTAATGGGTCGTGATTCTGTGGTGAAAGAAACTTCATTGGCTGCCTATTTGAAAGAGAAGTCAGCTGAAAAAGGAAAGGCTTCTTGGAACACAGCAAACACATTGCCTGTGCACCATGATGTCAATGGTGATGGAGAGATAACAGCCAAGGGAGATCGTGTTCCGGTAAGAGATATGGATTTGTGGGCAGAACATCCAGTAGAGAATGTAGGTCACCGATGGGGAATGACCATCGATTTGACTAGCTGTATTGGTTGTGGTGCTTGTATCACTGCATGTCACACAGAGAACAATGTTCCTGTTGTAGGAAAAGACGAGGTTCGTCGTCACCGCGATATGCATTGGATGCGCATCGATCGTTATTTCTCTTCTGATTTTGCTACTTTGGAGGAAACCAAAGAGAATAAGCAAATGGGAACCATTGCTGCTTACGGCGACATGGAAATTCCAACTGAGAATCCTCAAACTGTGCACATGCCGATGATGTGTCAGCACTGTAACCATGCTCCATGTGAGACGGTTTGTCCAGTTGCTGCTACTGCGCATAGCAATGAAGGTTTGAACAATATGGCCTATAACCGTTGTATTGGTACACGTTATTGCGCCAACAACTGTCCATACAAAGTTCGTCGCTTCAATTGGTTCAACTATGTGACCAACGATAAGTTTGCCAAGTTCAATCCATCACAGGATGAGACCATGCGTATGGTATTGAATCCAGATGTTACGGTTCGTACCCGTGGTGTCATGGAGAAATGCAGCATGTGTCAACAGCGTATCCAAGCTGGTAAGATTGAATCCAAGAAGCGCGGAGAAGTGGTGGCAGATGGAGCAATTGTTACTGCATGTGCTGAAGCATGTCCTACACACGCAATCGTGTTTGGTGATTTGAATGACACTGCAAGTGAGAATACATCACGCTCTAAGAACAACCGTTCTTACCACGCGTTAGAAGAAGTAGGTATTCAACCCAATATCTACTACATGACAAAAGTTAGAAACATTGAAACCGAAGCATAATAAAATCCTATGTTAAAAGAAGCTTCTATCCGTCAACCGCTCATCTTAGGTCACAAGACCTATCATGACATCACGAAGGACATTTGTGGACCCATTGAAGGACCAGCACCTCGTGAGTGGAAAATAGCAATCACCATTGCGGCAGTTATTGCCATTTATGGATTGAGTTGCATAGCATACCTTGTGGCAACCGGTATCGGTGCATGGGGATTGAATAAGACAGTAGGTTGGGCGTGGGATATCACCAACTTCGTTTGGTGGGTAGGTATCGGTCACGCAGGAACTTTGATTTCCGCTGTGTTGTTGCTGTTCCGTCAGCGTTGGAGAATGGCCATCAACCGTTCTGCTGAGGCGATGACCATCTTTGCTGTAATCATGGCCGCAATCTTCCCTGTATTCCATATGGGACGTGTTTGGATGGCTTATTGGACATTGCCATTGCCTAATCAGTTTGGATCCCTTTGGCCCAACTTCAACTCTGCGTTGATGTGGGACGTATTTGCGATCTCCACTTATTTCTCGGTGTCATTGGTGTTCTGGTATATCGGTTTGATTCCAGATTTTGCTACCATCCGTGATAGAATGGTTAAACCAGGAATGAAGCGTTTCTACAGTATTTTGAGTTTTGGTTGGTCTGGTCGTGCCAAGAACTGGACACGTTTTGAAGAAGTTTCATTGGTATTGGCAGGTATCGCTACTCCTTTGGGATTCTCGGGTCACTCGATTGTATCAATGGACTTTGCTACCTCAGTTGTTCCAGGATGGCACACCACTATCTTCCCTCCTTACTTTGTGTCTGGGGCGATTTTCTCAGGATTTGCGATGGTATTGACTTTGTTGTTGATCATGCGTAAAACAATGAGATTGGAATCATACATTCACGTAAAACACGTTGAGTACATGAACATCGTTATCATTGTAACGGGTTCTATTGTAGGTGTGGCTTACTTGACTGAGTTGTTTATCTCTTGGTACAGTGGCGTAGAGTATGAAGCATATGCTTTCATCAATCGTTTCTCTGGTCCATACAGTTGGTCTTACTGGATGATGATGACATGTAACGTAATCAGCCCACAGTTGTTCTGGTTCAAGAAGATTCGTACCAATTTGGCAGCGACATTTGTTTTGTCAATCGTAGTAAACATCGGTATGTGGTTCGAGCGTTTTGTAATCATCGTAACTTCCATTCACCGTGATTACGTTCCTGGAGCTTGGGGTGAATTCCACCCATCAGGTATCGATATCGGAATGTTCATCGGTACTATCGGAATTTTCTTCACATTGTTCTTGTTATTCGCTCGTTACTTTCCTGTATTGGCTTTGAATGAGTTGAAGACTATCTTGAAGATGAGTGGGGAATCTTACAAAAAAGAAGCAGAAAAACACTAATTGGTATAAAAAACAACCATGGCAAATAAAGTATTTCACGTAATGTACGATGACGACCAAAAGTTGATGGACGGCGCACGTGCATTGGTTGCAAAAGGAATTCGTGTAAAAGACGTGTTCTCTCCATTTCCTGTTCACGGTTTGGATCCTGTAATTGGCGTTAAGCGTACACGTTTGGCAATTGCCTCGTTCATGTATGCTTCAACCGGAACAGCATTGGCCATTTTGGGAACTTGGTATTTTATGATTCACGATTGGCCCATGAATATTGGTGGTAAGCCAAGTTTTTCATGGATTGAGAATGCTCCAGCATTTGTTCCAATCATTTTTGAATTTTCAGTGTTTTGTGGAGCACATGGTATGGTGTTGACTTATCTGTTGCGCAATGGTACTTTGCCAGGAATGCCAGCCAGCAACCCAGACCCTAGAACCACAGATGATAAGTTTGTGATGGAAATTACCACTGAACAAAACGGTGGTATGTCAGAGTCCGATATTGAGGCTTTGATCAACACAACAGATGTTTATGAATTAAGCATAAAGAATTATTGATTATGAAGCGCCCCTTGATAAAAATTACAGCAGCGTTGTCTGTAGTGTTGGCAGTTACTTCATGCCGCGTTGACCCTAACTCCGCGGGTTATGAATACATGCCAGACATGTATCGCTCTCCAGCTTTGGAGGCTTACGTTGATTACGGAAGCAACAAGCACATGGATTGGACATGGCAGCAGAAATCAGATGCAGGTGTGGTTACCAAGTTATCCAGAAAGCCCGCAGCAGGTACTGTTCCATTTATCGAAGCCGATATGAAGCGTGCTGAGAAGTTGACCACTGCAGGAGCATCATTCATGATTATGCCTTATGCATTGAAGAACACACCTGAGGATTATGAGCGTGCTGCAGCTGAGGTGAAGTCTCCATTGTTGAGCAATAAAGTGAACATTGAAAAAGGAGCCGAGATTTACCAAAAGATGTGCGCACATTGCCATGGTAAAGAAGGAAAGGGAGATGGTGCCATTTCTGCAAGCGGAAAAATTGTTGCTCCAGATTATCCTGGAAAGTTGAAAGATTTGTCAGAAGGGAAAATGTACCATTCCATTACCCATGGTAAAGGTTTGATGGGTTCTCACGCTTCGCAAATGTCAAAACTTGAACGTTGGCAGGTGGTGGAATATGTGAAGTGCCTGCAAAAAGGTGTTCCTGCACCAACGTATGATAAAAATGATATGGTGGTGTTGGCGGCTGCTGAGGCTGCTCCAGCTGCGGAAACAACTGAAACTGCCAAACCTTAATTGATAGACCATTATGACACAAGATAAATTACAATTTCAAATTCCGAGTGGGGTCAGCAAATGGACCAACATCGGTATGGGTATTGGTTTGGCTGCCTTGATTGGCGGTTGGTTTGTTGACCATACAGAGCACCATCAATATTGGTGGGCAAATATCTTAATCAATGGTTTCTTTTTCTTTGCCATTTCTTTAGGAGCGATGTTCTTTTATGCGTTGCAATATGCAACAGAAGCGGCATGGTCAGCCATGGTGAAGCGTGTGTTTGAGGCCATGTTCCAATTTATTCCTGTAGGGGTAGGTATTGTATTGTTGGTCGTTTTGGCTGGTCAATTCCATATCAATCACCTGTATCATTGGATGGATCCTGAATTGCATGACGTCAATTCTCCTGCCTATGATGAGATTATTGCCAATAAAAAACCTTATTTGTCAGCTTGGTTCTTTTGGTTGAGAATGTTGGCGTATGCTGGTGTTTTCATCTATTTCTCTCGCAAATTCCGTGAGTGGTCAATGCAAGAAGATACTGAAGGCGGAACCATTTTGCACTACATGCAATACCGCAAGAGTGCTGTATTCTTGGTTTTCTTTGCGGTGTTCTCTTCAACCATGTCTTGGGATGTATTGATGAGCATCGATACCCACTGGTATTCTACCATGTACGGTTGGTATATCTTCTCAGGTATGTGGGTAACCACCATGATCTTTGCAACATTGTCAATTGTATGGATGAAGAATTTGGGTTATTTCCAAAATTTGAATGATTCACATATTCATGACTTGGGTAAATGGATTTTTGCCATTTCCATGTTGTGGAGCTATCTGTGGTTCTGCCAGTATATGTTGATTTGGTATTCTGACATTCCTGAAGAGGTGACTTATTTCAAAGAGCGTTATGAGCATTACATGGGCATGATGTGGACCATTTTCTTTGTGAACTTTGTGGTTCCATTTTATGTATTGTTGTCTCGTGATGCCAAGCGCAACACCAAGTATTTGACCCGTGTAGGTGTTATCATTTTTGTGTCTCACTTCTTTGATTTGTACTTGGCTGTTATTCCAGGAACAAATCATGGACATGAAACTTTCACTTATTGGTTTGAATTTGGTTTGTTTATTGGATTTTTAGGTTTATTTGTACGCATGTTTACAACAGCGTTGACCAAAGCCAACTTGATTCCAGTGAAACACCCGTTCTTGGAGGAAAGTGAGCACCACAGCATTTAATGATTAAGTAGGAAAGTAAAAAAGAAAAACAATGAATCTATTCATTCTTTTAGTGTTGGTCTTGGCAATTATCGCAATTGCGCAATTGACAAAAGTGTATGAATTATCTCGCAGTTTGAGAAATACACGTGAGGAGGAAGTATCAGCAGCAGACAATCGGTTGAATGCTAACGCATGGATCGTTTGGATGATTGCGTTCTTTGCTGGTACTATTTATTTGTATGTGAAATATGGAGACTATCTTCCTGAGTCAGCTTCTGAACACGGTGTTGCTGTGGATAAGTTGATGTCGGTGAACATTTGGATGATCACAATCGTTTTTTTCATTGTGAATTATTTCTTGTTCACATTCGCCAATAAGTATAGATTCAATCCTGCCAGAAGAGCAAAGTTCTTTGCACATGATAATCGTTTGGAAATGTTGTGGACATTGGTTCCCGGTGTAACAATGGCTTTTATCATTGTCTATGGATTGATCACATGGAACAATATGACTGGTCCAGCTTCAGCTGAAGCCATGCAAATCGAGTTGTATTCTAAGCAGTTTGACTGGACAGCCCGTTATCCTGGAGAGAACAAAGTTTTTGGTGCCGCTGATTTCAATTTGATTGGTACCACCAACGGTTTGGGATTGGTCACCGAAGAGGGTGTGGCAGCTAAATTGGCTGAGATTGACCACAACATTGAGCAAACGGAAAAAACCATCGCCAATGGAAAAGCGGAAGGCACAATGCCAGACAGTTACTTGGAGAGTTTGGAAGATCAATTGTACAAGTTGAAGCGTCACAAGCAGCGTATTCTGGATTTAAAGGAAAATGAAATGAATGGCATGAGCCAATGGAAAGCCGGTGCGGATGATAAATTGGTAAAGGGTGAATTCCATATACCAGTTGGTCAGGAGATTGAGTTCGTTTTCCGTTCTCAAGATGTTATTCACTCCGCCTACATGCCTCATTTTAGAGCACAGATGAATACAGTTCCTGGTGTTCCAACAAGATTTAAAATGAAGCCCACCATCACTACAGCTGAAATGAGACAAAAGCTTGGAAACGATAAATTTGATTACATCTTGTTGTGTAACAAAGTTTGCGGAGCCGCTCACTTCAACATGAAGATGACAGTGGTAGTTGATACTCCCGAAGATTATGCTGCTTGGTTGGCTGAGCAAAAGACTTTTGGTGGAGACAAGAACGAGAAGAAAGAGGAAGCCCCTGCCACCCCTGCAGCGGACACTACAAAAACAATGGCATCAATTAATTAATAAATAGAGAGAGAAATGGGAGCACATTCAAACGATCACGGACATCACGAGGAAAGCTTTGTCTCAAAATATATCTTTTCTCAAGATCACAAGATGATTTCCAAGCAGTTCTTGGTGACTGCAATTTTTATGGGAATCATTGCAGTTATGTTGTCTATTTTCTTCCGCCTTCAGTTGGGCTGGCCAGGAGAGAAGTTTGGCATATTAAACGCTTTCCTTGGCGACAAGTGGGCACCAGATGGAATCTTGGATAAGAATGCTTATTTGGCCATGGTTACCATCCATGGTACCATCATGGTATTCTTTGTATTGACTGGTGGTTTGTCTGGAACTTTTGCGAATTTGCTAATTCCATTGCAAATTGGTGCTCGTGACATGGCATCTGGTTTTATGAACATGTTGTCATATTGGTTCTTCTTGGTTTCAAGTTTAATCATGGTAGCTTCTTTGTTTGTGGAAGGTGGTGCAGCATCAGGTGGTTGGACAATTTATCCCCCATTGTCGGCTTTGCCTCAAGCAATGCCAGGTTCAGGTACAGGTATGACTTTGTGTTTGATTTCAATGGTACTTTTTGTTGCCTCTTCATTGTTGGGTGGTTTGAATTATGTGGTAACCATTATCAACCTAAGAACAAAAGGAATGAAGATGACGCGTCTTCCATTGACCATCTGGGCTTTGTTCGTTACAGCTATTCTTGGTGTTCTTTCATTCCCAGTATTGGTTTCTTGCGTGGTTTTATTGATTATGGACCGCACAATGGGTACAGCATTTTATTTGTCAGATATTTTTATTCAAGGTGAGGCGTTGGACGTAACAGGAGGTTCTCCTATTTTATTCCAACATTTGTTCTGGTTCTTGGGTCACCCTGAAGTATACATCGTATTGTTGCCTGCTTTGGGTATCTCCTCAGAAATTATTGCAACCAACTCTCGCAAACCTATATTTGGTTACAAAGCGATGATTGGTTCAATCTTGGCCATCGGTTTCTTGTCATTCATCGTGTGGGGTCACCACATGTATGTGACTGGAATGAATCCTTTTATTGGTTCAGTATTCGTATTTACCACTTTGTTGATTGCTATCCCATCAGCGGTAAAGGCGTTTAACTATATCACAACTTTGTGGCAGGGTAATATCAAGTTCACACCAGCCATGTTGTTTTCAATTGGATTGGTTAGCACATTCGTAACAGGTGGTCTAACGGGTATCGTACTTGCTGACTCTGCATTGGATGTGAATGTCCATGACACGTATTTTGTGGTAGCTCACTTCCACATTGTAATGGGTATGTCTGCCATTTTTGGTATGTTGGGTGGTATTTATCACTGGTTCCCCAAAATGTATGGTAGAATGATGAATTCCAAGTTGGGCTACGCACATTTCTGGTTAACCATGGTCTGCGGATTTGGGGTATTTTTCCCGATGCACTTTGTAGGTATCGCTGGAGCTCCTCGTCGTTACTATGACTACTCAGAATTTGATTACCTAGATACAGTTATCAGTTTGAATCCAATGATTTCAACCTTTGCCATCATTGGTGGAGCAGCACAATTGTTGTTCTTGTTCAACTTCTTCCATAGTATTTGGTATGGTCAAAAGGCTAATCAGAATCCATGGAAATCCAACACATTGGAGTGGACTACACCTGTAGCACACATGCATGGTAACTGGCCAGGTGCGCTTCCTGAAGTTCACCGTTGGGCATATGATTACTCTAATCCAGAGCATGAAGAAGATTTTGTTTCTCAGATTGTACCATTGAAGGCAGGTGAGCACGCTCACTAAAAAAATAGAGCATTTGAATAAAATCCGCAACACAATGTTGCGGATTTTTTGTTTGTTATCATTCTCAGCACAATCTCACTTGATGTGCAGTCAAGTTTATCCTTTGGGAGATTCGCTTAAGCATCACTTTCAATATGCCCCCAAACCTACTTTTTATTGGACCAGTTACAATTCTTTCATGACTGGTCGAAGAATTGGAATACAATCTTTGAAAGCAGGATTGAATTTCAATAAGCGACTGACTTTGGGTGTTGGTTATCATTGGATGGGTAGAGGAGTTGAAGAGTATTTGCCTCAAAAAGGAAAGATGGTTCCTTTGAAAATGAGATATGCATCTTTGTTTGGTGAATTTGTTTTTTATAACAAGAATAACTGGATAGGAACTCTCCCTGTTCAATTGGGATGTGGCAGATCCTTCTTGCATTGGAAAGAAGAAGGTGAAAATGTCAAATGGAAGGAAGGCATCGTTATTTTATATGAGCCTTCTATTTCGATAGAGTATAAGTTTTCTCCTTGGATAGCAGTTGGTATGGGATACGGTTATCGAATTATGTTGAAGAACAATCGAGCTATCGATCAAAACTTTTATGCCCCGTTGTATGTTTTTAAGGCCAGAATACTATTTGAGGAATTGTGGGAGAGATATCAGGATAGAATCTTAACAGATTGATTTAACTTTGTACTATGTCTGAATTTGATATCCGTGCACAAGCGGAACAAGGAGGTGATCGTGATTTTGAGCGTGCATTGCGTCCAAAGATGTTTGATGATTTTACGGGCCAACGCCAAGTTTTAGAGAATCTTCAAATTTTTGTTTCTGCCGCCAAA
>CANGVU010000027.1 GCA_947457325.1 Flavobacteriales bacterium
TCTGATACCAACCAACCGTCTTGAAGCATAATGGTTGCTGCACCGTTTTTTCGGAAATATTGAATCCATTTTACAGTGGGCGGGTCAGAGTCATTTCCAACCAATAACACATCTTGTTGGCCTATAGACATCGCATTCATGTCTTGTTTAGAGCTTATAATGGCTACCAACTCCGTCTGCATTGATGAAAACGATTGAACCAAACTGGGATGCTGGCAACCATCATGAACTAAAAAAATGGAATATGATTGACGATGAAATTCAGGAATTAAGCTTTGAAAACAGCTCCAATGTGATTGTATAAATGGATACAAAAATACATGTCTACTCATCTTTTCCTTGCCCCCCCGAAGCTGCTATCCATCTCATATCATCCCGACAAACCTTCCAATTAAACAATTGAAAACCCAACGCAACCAATAAAGTTAAATAGGTTATTGAACGAATTTGTCCATTTTCACTTACGGAAATCATTAGCAATATCATAAAAAATAAAAATACGCCTTGGGTTTTCCAATAAAACAATTTTACCCGCAAATCAGGAAAACGTTTCTTAATCATTTTTTTGACTAAAAGCAACAGAGCCAAGTACTGAAAAAAATACACCAAACCTGTCACAAGTAAAGCAAAGCGAGCTGAATCATCTACATAATGAAGAATACATTTTACCATCGTGAAATTGAGTAGAAATGCACCAAAAGAAACCCAAGCAATCCAATGATTTTTGGATTGAGCCATCAACATAGATGGCAATGAAAAACTCAAAAAATAAAAAGACAACGGAAATATTCCAGAATAAAAGAATTCACTTGAACCAGAATACTTATCTGTTAATACATGAACGCAAGGATATGTCATTACCAACAAGACAATTCCAATCATGGCCAAGGAAAGAAACAATCGTTGCGAACGCTGCAAAATTTCTTGCCAATGCTCCGGGGAGAAAACACTATACATTCTCACCAACTGAGGAAACCATATAAATCCAAGTGCATCCATGCCCAAAATCAAAACATTAATAAAGACAAACGCAAAAGAAAATAGACCAAATGCAGATTCTGACAGTACATAGCTTATTTCCGCTCTGGTGTTGATCAACATCAAATAGAAGAATGCGTTGTAAATAAACAATTTCAAACTCTCTCTAATGATGACCGATTGAGGAATTTTGGCAGAATTTTCATGCTGCTTACTAAAAACTTTACCAATAGTCACCATTGTGAAAACATGACCCAATAAAAGTCCCGTCACCATTAACTCTGGACTGCATTGACCTCTGAAGAATAGCAGGAAAAAAGAGATAATAACCTGTGGAATAAACTGAGACAAAACAATTGACTTAAATCGATTCTCAATGCGCGCAACACTCATCCACAATTGATTGTATTGTTGAATAATGACAATAAATATCATTAAAATCAATTCTGTCAAGGAAATGTATTTTTGAAAAGCAAAAATCTCCCAAAAATGTTCCAAAAGAAAGAAAGCTACAAATAGCAAAGCAACAGCACTGATTAACCGAAAACTAGCATTTATTAAATACCCCCCCAACGGTGTGTGCGTTCCATGAACGGCTAAACTATTGGTCAAGTAATAGGGTATTCCAAAGTTCAACTGAGCCGCATATTGCAATACCAATTGAATAAAGGCCCATGATGCAAATGCCAATGGTCCCAACTCAATACCGATCCAAACAGCATTGGCAAGTTGCAGTGCGTAAATGCCATACCTTGCAATTACAAAAAAAATTGGATTACTTAGCAGGCCCTTCATTTACGCCTTTTCCGTGTTTTAAATTCGTCAGGATGAACTTGAATTGCTTGAATCCCCATAACCAGCTCCATAACCATATCCATATCCATAGCCATAACCCTTCCCGTATCTGCCCATCCCCCTTGTCTTAATGCCATTGTAAACAACTGCAGCAGGCCAAAACTTGGAGCTTTCATCAATGGGACCTAAGATATTCTTAACCGCCTCTTTCAAAGAGTGATCATGTCTAACTACAAACAAACTAAAATCTGCCTGCTCAGCCATAATCTCAGCATCTGAGATCAATCCCAATGGCGGTGAATCGATAATTACAAAATCATATTTCGATTTCAAATAGCCAATCATTAACCCAAACTCTTTATTCAACAACAATTCCGCAGGATTGGGAGGGATTGGACCAGGAGGCATGATAAACAAATCCTTGTAGTTGGTTGCCTCCACCGCCTCATCAATACTCAATTTATTGATCAAAACTTGGGATAGACCTTTGGTACCAGACACACCAAATGCTTTGTGAATTCTTGGTTTTCGCATATCTGCGGCAATCACCACAGTCTTTTTCCCCATCAAGGCCAAACTCAATGCGATATTGGTGGTAATAAAAGACTTTCCCTCTCCAGGTAAACATGAACTAATCAAGATAACTTGACTGCCCTCTCCTCTCAGATAGTAACTCATCTTACTTCTTACTGAACGCACCGACTCCGCAATTGGACTCCGATTATCTGAACCAATAATAAAATCACTATCCTCTGTACCCTGGTATATCTCTCCCAAAACGGTGAGCTTAGTGCGGCTCTCAATATCACTTCTGAACTTTATTTTACCCGTCAATACCTCAAAGTAATAGACGTAGGCTCCGGGTAAAACCAATCCCAAAAGGACACATGCAATCAATACAACCATCTTCCGAGGCTTAACAGGATCTGCGTCCCCTTGCGCTGGCTCCACCAATCTCACATCAGAAACCGTGGAAGCAAATGATATGGCGCTCTCTTCTCTTTTCTCTAATAAAAAAGTGTAAATTGAATTTTTAATGGCCTGTTGCCTACTAATGTCCAAGAGCATTCGCTCTTTCCCAGGAAGTGACGTCAATGAAGACATCTTCAAGCTCAACTCACTCTTCAAACGCTTAATCGTACTTGACATATGATGTTTCAGCTGACCGACCGACTCCATCAAAGAAGTCCTTAGTTTTCCAATTTCACCCTCCATCATCAATAACTCTTCATCTTGACCACCAACCGCTCCCTTTCTCTTCTGGTAACCAAACTCCATCTCATACAATCTGTTCAACATCGAAACAACATTCTGATCTGAGATGCCAACCAAAGAAGGCAGATTACCGGGATTCATCCCCTTTCCTTTCAAGTATCCCTCAACATCATTCAGAACATTCATTTGAATTTCCATTTGATTCAACTCCTTGTCCTCTTCCTTGACTGATTCCAAAAACAATTTCCCCTGTTGACTCAAATCTACAATTGAATTGTTTTCTTTGAAAAGCTCTATGTCCTTTTCAACCGAATCCAATTGTGACGTCACCAATGACAATCTCCCTTCAATAAAGTCCAAAGTAAACTGAGCTATTTGGCGTTTATCTGAAGTGGCTGCATCTGAGTAGGATTCTATAATCAACTTGAGAATGGTCTCTCCACGTTGGACATTTCTTGTTTCATAAGACAAATCAATGACGCTCGTATTCTTATTCACGGTAACAACCGTAAAAGATTTCAAAATCTCCTTTATCTCTTTTTTGATTGATGTCGAAGAAACATAAAACTCTTGTCCTGCAATTTCCCACAATCGCTTGTGATCCACAACCAGTCCAACTTGCCGACTTTTTTTATCGCCGTTTACAAATAGTGTATCCTGCTTACTCGCTAATGCACCATTGATCTCTAAATGCCCATCTGTCGTAACTTTTAATCGCAACAAGTCCTCTGATTCATCAATGCTGTCCGGAAAAACAGGAAATACTTGAATCGGAAAATCAAGGCCTTGTAGAACATCTCTGATTCTTCCATTCTTGTAAACCTTGATATTACAATTTGTCTTTCTTACAACAGATTCAATGATTGGTCTGGATTTCAAAATCTCCAATTCATTCTCCACAATCTTCTTTCCACCAAACAAATCCAACTCACTCAGAATGGATCCAGCGCCACCTACTCCAGTTTTTTTGTCATCCTTAACCAAGATTTTAGCTGAAACCCTGAAAGTTGGCGAAGTGTAACGCAAATACAAGAAACCAAGAATCAGGAAAAAAACCACAGCACCTGCAAAAAGTAACCAATAAGCCACCAATGCACTCCGTATACTACCTATGATATCAACCTCTTCTTCTATTTCCATTTTCTAACAAATATCAAAACGTACAGCTAAATTGTCTTCAAATTCAATCACTCACAATTTTTCAAATCATGCGCTACCATGATCTTCACCAATTCCTGAAAACTGGTTTTGGTTGGATTCCAACCCAAAACATTCTTGGCCTTTGAAGGGTTACCCAATAGTTGCTCTACCTCCGCTGGTCTAAAATACTTGGGGTCAACTTCAATGATAACTTCACCATTGGAAGCATTGATTCCCTTCTCACTCTCGCCTTCGCCTTCCCATCTTAATGCTATCCCAGCTTCGCTGAATGCCAAATCGCAAAACTCTCGAACGCTATGCATCTCTCCTGTTGCAATGACAAAATCCTCTGGCGTGTCATGCTGCAACATCATCCACATACACTCCACATAATCCTTGGCATACCCCCAATCACGCAAGGCATTCAAATTACCCAAATACAACTTCTTTTGCAAACCATTGCTGATCCTAGCTGCAGCCATGGTTATTTTTCGGGTTACAAAAGTCTCCCCTCTTCTTTCACTTTCATGATTGAATAATATTCCATTCACAGCGAACATCCCATATGATTCACGGTAGTTCTTTGTTATCCAAAATCCATATTGCTTTGCTACACCATAGGGTGATCTGGGATAAAATGGAGTAGTCTCAGACTGAGGTACCTCCTGAACTTTTCCATACAACTCTGATGTAGATGCCTGGTAAATGCGACAAGTTTTATCTAATCCCAACAAACGAACAGCCTCTAAAATTCTCAATGTCCCAACAGCATCAGATTCCGCAGTATATTCAGGAACCTCGAACGAAACCTTTACATGGCTCTGTGCTGCCAAATTGTAAATCTCATCTGGCTTGATTTGTTGAATGATACGTATGATTGAACTAGAATCAGTCATATCACCGTAATGCAATTCTAAACTTCTGTGGTCATGCATGTCCTGGATCCATCCATCCAAATACAAATGCTCTATTCGGCCTGTATTGAAAGAAGAAGATCGACGTATCATGCCATGAACCTCATACCCCTTTTCCAGAAGCAATTCTGCCAAATAGGAGCCGTCCTGCCCCGTAATTCCCGTTATTAATGCCCTCTTTTTTGTCATTTCAAAAATATTTTTCACACCATTTTAAGCGCAAGAAATGTCAAGATTACCTTGCTCTTGACTAGCCTACGAAGATAATCAAAGTATATTCAACCATTACTTAACATTTGTCACCACCAACACGAGTAAGGTTATTGCACTGACCACGGTAGGCCATACCTGAAAAAATGTACTGCTGGTATTGATTTTGGTCCGATTAGGTCTAACATAAAGAACATCTCCCGTCTGAATATAATAATAAGGACTGCGTATCAACTCCTTTGAAGTCAAATCCAGCACCACACTTTGCTCTCCTGTCTCTGTTTTGCGTATCAACACCACCTCATTTCTCACACCATTGATGGTTAAATCTCCAGCCAATCCCAATGCCTGTAAAATATTCAAATTGTGATAAGGAACATGATACGTTCCTGGTTTTGCAACCTCCCCCAAAATGGTCACCCTAAAATTAATACACCTCACTGTGACCACGGGATCTTTGAGATAGTCCTTTAACTTACCTTCCAACATCGTTTGCAACTCTTTCCGACGCATTCCTGCTACATCTACGTAACCCAACCTTGGAAAATTAATCTTACCATCCTCCTCTACCATATATCCCAACATAGGATTGGCACTTTGAAGTTGCTGGACGCTGTTCAGTTGAACAGCTGAAAAATTGGTCATGTTAAAATAAGTCGCCAATTCCAAATTGGGGCTATTTACAAATATGCTCAATTGATCACCCTTTCGGATAATGGGATTATCTACCTCAGCAACTGACACATCTGCCTTCTCATTTCCCAATCCATAGAAATAATAGACATCTTTGGATTTGGTACAGGATTGCAACAAAAAGACTAAAAATAGAAACCAAATTGGACGCATGATATTGAAAAAAAAAGCGCGGTTGCATTTAGATACAATCCGCGCTTTAAGTTTTAAAAAATATTACTTCGCTACGTAGAACAAAGAGATACCATGTTGAAGATAGCTTCCACCATCCATCAAGTTTGTAACTCCCCACTTAGCCTGAGAATTCAAAGAAATTCCCCAGTCTTCTTTCACCCAGTAGTTGAAAGACAAACCTGTATTCAATGTAATCATGTTGTTATCCATACCTGGATCACGCTTGGTGAAACCTAAACCTTGTACAGTTTGAATTTCAAAGTTACCTTTTCTGAAAGCATTGAAACGCGTGTTTGCATCCAAAGCCCAAAGAGTACCTTCCTCAGCATCAGCCTTTTGCTCACCATTTCTAAATTTGGCATCATAGTTCACATAGGTGAAGCCCATATCTAAAGACAACTTATCGTTCATCTTCTTCATTCCGCTGATGCGAGAAGGAAACAAATTGTAATTCCAACCTTCTTTAACATCCAAGAATTTCTCAAATGCACGTCCATCGTCGTCGATAGCTGCCCATCCAAGACTGAAAGTCCATGGTGAAGATTTCAAATTATCTAAAATTCCCTGGGCTGAAACTCCGCCAGCCAATGTAATTACTGCAATCAGTGTAAAGATTTTTTTCATAGTGTTCATACTTATTGCTACAAATATAGAAATATTTTAACAAATATCAAATTTATCTACTCTTTTTGGGTTTAGTCCAAATCAGCAGCAGCGGAGTAATTGTTAACTCCATTAAAATTGCCACCAACAATGTCAATGATATTAGAAAACCTATATAAAATGTTCCTAAAAATTCGGAGAAGATCAATGTCGAAAAACCGGCTGTCAAAATCAAGCCTGTAACAATCATCGCCTTTCCAGTGGTCATAAATGTGCGTTTCACAGCATAAATTCTGGAATAACCTTCCAACCCCAATGTTCGAACACGCGCCAAAAAATGAACGGTGTCATCTACCGCAATTCCGAAGGCAATGTTGAAGACAATTGATGTCGAAACCTTCAAGGGTATTCCCAAAAATCCCATCAATCCACCAATTACAATCAATGGTAACAAATTAGGAATGATGGTCATGGGTACCATGCGCCAGGACTTATATACCAAACCCATCACCAAACCGATAACCAGTATAGACAAGAATAAATCTAAAATCGTATTGTCCACCAAATAAGCATTGTTGATGTCCATTAACATCGCGGTTCCTGTTAAAGTAGTTGATTCAAGTTGAGTGAAATTGTTCTTCAAAAAATCATTCAACTGTTCATTCTTCTGCTCATAATATTTACGTCCTTTATCAGGCAATCTGCCGGTAACCCGCAGCGTCTTACTTTCCTTGTTGTATACCAATTTCACCAGCGACTGTGCTTGTTTACTTTTGGCATATTTGACAATTTGCTGCATCTCACCTTCGTCTGCCGGTATCCTTCTATAACTATCATCGCCACCATTCAAAGTTCTATTGGCCGATTTGACCATCTCGCACCAACTGAACAATGCACCTACACCATACTCTTTTCTCAGGTACTCATCCAATCGATCCAGCTCTTTAAGCGTTACCGTATCGGTGATTTCTGCTGTTGGCTTCAATGATACACTCAATTCAAATGGTCGGCAACCAATGAATTTTTCATCCATGAAATTAAAATCCTGCTTCAATGGATTGTTGTCCCGCAAATCTTCCAGCATCAAATTGTCCACCTTGATCATTGATATTCCCCAAAAGCTGACCCCTACGGCCAATGCAGCCCCAACAATGATCCATTTTCTTCTGCGCAATACAAATGCAAAAAATCGATGCAACCGTTTGGTCCAAAAATCCTCCCGCATCGCATACACGTGCATCTGCGTGGGTTTTATTACCAAAATCATGGCGGGCAATAAAGTAAAGGTCAAGCCATAGGCCAATAAAACCCCAACACTGGTATACAAACCAAAATCAGAAATGGGTTGAATATTGGAAAAGATCAAAGTCAAAAATCCAATGGCCGTGGTCACTGCCGTTAAGAATGTAGCCAGTCGAATGCTCTTCAAAGCCTTCTTCAGCGCGGTTCTTGGATCATTGCCCTCCCGCAACTCATTCATGTACTTGGTCAAGACATGAACAGAATCACTCATCCCCACCACAAACAAAATGGTGGGCATGATGGTCACCATCACATCGATGTCCTTGCCCAATACTTGCATGAAGGCCATGGTAAACAAAATGGACAAAAAGACCACCGCTGCTGGGATCACAATGCCCCAAAAAGAACGAAAAGCTATGTATAGGAAAATGACCGTGCAGACCAAACACAACCCCACAAACATCAACAGCTCCTTGATCATCAACTCCACCAGCAACTTTTGCCCCTTGGCTCGTCCAATCAAGTGAACACCATCAAACTGAAAAGCACCTACCGTCTTTTGAATGTTGTCATACAATACATCGCACTTCTTGACCGCCAATCCCTGCTCATGCTTCATGTTGATGGCCACGGATTTCCCATCAGGCGAAAAGAAAATTCCCACCCACTGACCAATGCCATAAATGTGCGTGCTGTCAATCCTATATCCATCAGGATTGCGGTAGTCCAACCAGGGGGATTGAAAAAAACCGCCAAAGACCGGATCTTTTACCACATCCATCAACTGCGTTGGTCCAACGCAATCATTAATGTATTCTATTTTTTTTAGGGAATCGTTGAGCGCATCCACCTTGGCCAAAAAGCTGGAATCAAAAACGCCATTGTTGTTTTCTAAAACAACAATGAAATAATCCAGGTCTGACTCGAATTTTTCGCGATGTGCCAAATAGAAATCGGTGGCTGGATCGTTTTGCGGAAAAAACGCTTCGAAATCGTAATTAAAACGCAATTGAGACACCGCCCAAAGACTGAGCGCTACCAACAATCCCACTGCCGCAATTATCCAAACGCTCTTCCTTTCTGTGTTCATCCCTCAAATGTATTTTACTAATGGACTAAACAAAAAAA
>CANGVU010000028.1 GCA_947457325.1 Flavobacteriales bacterium
AATTTTTCTAAATCTTCAGTAGATTGAATGAATTGAGATTCCTCGTCATGCAATTTTTTCATGCTTTTGTGGTGCTGTTTTTTTACATCTTCAAAAGCATTATAAATGGGCCAAAATTTTTCCGCCTCTATCGGGCTGAGATTCAACTCTTTGGTGTAGAAGGCTCTTCTTAAACTTTCTATTTTCTCTTTTTGATGGCCTTCTGGTGGAGGCCCCTCATGCGTTGGTTGGGCCTTAACTAGGATTGCAAGCAAACAGAAAACTACTAGTGTAAGAGCATTTCTTTGAAATTCTTTTTTGTTTTTCATATGATTTGTTTTTAGAAAGATTCATCAAAATATAATTCCCAATTGATGGCCTCTAAATCCTCATCGGTGAGGGATTCAAGTGCGGTTTCGAATTGTTGTTTTTTGGGTATGCTGTCTTTTTGGATATGCTCTATTGGAGCAACAGTGATTTTGTTTGTTGTTTCAGAGTTTGTCGAATCAATTTGTAATGTTTTGTAAGCCATTGAATTTTTTCTAATTCCTTGCTGAGCGAATGGCACATTATTACTAGAGGTGAATATTTGATAACAGCTGAAAGCAATGAGAAATAGGGCGGCAATTCCTGATGTGTAAATCCAATATTTATTTAAATTTTTATCTGTTTTGGGCAAATTATTTAGGAGTATTGTTATCCCTTGGAAATCTTGATTCAGTTGAATCCTTTGTAAAATGCAAATGCGTAGCTTATTAAAATATTCTTCTTCAATCAATGGCTCTTTCTTCCATGAATTTAGCTTATCCATCTCATAATTGGAATGCGATTTCATCATTGGATCATCGCTGTTGAATGGTGTAATCATGTATTCCTTTTTTGAAAAACGACTTTGATTTTTTCAGCTGCGTGGTGGTAAGATGCTTTTAAAGCCCCTTCTGTGGTTCCTGTAATGGCTGCAATTTCTTGATAGGTTTTTTCTTCAAAGTATCGCAAAATAAAAACGGCTTTTTGTTTTTCAGGTAATGCGTTCATAGCAATATTTAATTCCTTTAGAATTTCATCGCCGTCAAAAGGAAAATCATTGGATGTATTGGCATGTTGGTCTTGCAACGAGGATGTTTTTTGTTGTTTTTCGATACTTCTCAATGCCTCTCTATAGGCAATGGTGTGAAGCCATGTAGAAATTTTTGATTGCCCTTTGAATTGATCCCATTTCTCCCATGCGGTGGTAAATGTGTTTTGACAAATGTCATGGGCATCTTCATGACTGCTCACCATTCTTCGGACAAAATAGTAAATGGGTTTTTGGCAACTCTCAACTGCCATTAAGAACTCCCGCTCTTTTTGTTCAGTGCGCGATTTAGTCTCTTTTTGGGGCTGTTGATTCATGGCTTTTAGAGCGTTGGGAACAAAGAAAGTTTAAACAGCATTCAGATTTTTTTTCTGTCTTAATTATCTTTAAGTTTGTTCATACCAAAACAGTGAGATTATGGGAGTATATGTTATCGGAGAAATTGGTCAAAATCACAATGGTTCTTTGGATTTAGCCAAGCTATTGGTTGAGATCGCGGCACGTCCAATTAAGGAAAATTTATTCAACTTGCCTTTGCGCCCAATGAATGCCGTCAAGCTTACCAAAAGAGATTTGAAGGAAGAGCTTTCGCAATCGCAAATGAACAAACCTTATGAGAGTTTGCACTCTTTTGGCCGCACTTATGGCGAGCATCGAGAAGCACTTGAGTTAACTGATGAAGAGCATTATGAAGTATACAAACACGCCAAGTCATTGGGTTTGGATTTTGTCGAAACACTGTGTGCGGTAGGATGTCTGAGCATGTTGCGTTTTTTTACACCAGACAAATTAAAGGTGGCCAGCAGAGATTTGACCAATCTCCCATTGCTGCAAGCTTTGGCTGAAACACGAATTCCCATCATCCTATCAACGGGCATGGCAGGCAAGAAGGAGCTAGATGAAGCTTTGAAAGTCATACACCGTTATCATGGTGATATTTCTATTTTGCATTGTGTTTCCCAGTATCCAACTGAGCCGCGCAATGTGAATTTGAATACATTGAAATATTTGCAAGCCCACTATTCCAATTATACCATTGGATACAGTGATCACACCATCGGAATTGCAACTCCTGTTGCTGCGGTGGCAATGGGTGCCCAGATTATAGAGAAACACATCACGTTGGATCGAAATATGAAAGGGACTGATCAAGCAGGTTCATTGGGGATTGATGGAATGAATAGGATGGTTAGGGACATTCGATTATTGGAGATGCAAATGGGCGTGGAAGATATTTTTATTTCCGATGGAGTAGAGGCCGCCAAGTTTAAGCTGGAGCGTTCCATTGCCACCAAAAGAGCAATCAAGGCTGGTGAAGTTATTCAAGGATCAGATTTGCACATGCTTTCACCCGGAGATGGGTTCAAATGGTTGGACAGAGACTTGGTCATTGGTAAAACATTGGTCATGGATATGCCGGCGGATGAAATTATTTATCCCAATATGATTCAGTCATGAGACAGAATCCACTCTTGCCCAAGGTAGTTTTTACAGACATTGATGGTGTTTGGACGGATGGGGGCATGTACTATGATCAAACGGGCAATGAGTGGAAAAAGTTCAATACCAGAGATTCTGCTGCCATTTTGTTTTTGAGGCAATTGGATATTCCTGTAGTGGTGATAACAGGTGAGGATACCGATATCATGCGAAGGAGAGCAGAGAAATTAAAATTGAATTTCGTATACCATGGCGTAAAAGATAAAGTAGCTGTTGCCAAGTCGTTTTGTGATGCACACAATATTCAATGGAATGAGGCAGCATTTATCGGGGATGATTTGCTGGATATTCCACTCTTGAAATTGGTAGGGTTTTCAGGTTGTCCTGCAGATGCGCCAACCTACATCCAAGCCATGGTTAAAAAAGTATCGAGTAAAAAAGGTGGTGAAGGAGCCTTCAGAGATTTTGTCGAAGAATTGTTGATGGACTCAGGTACTTGGGAGGAGGTAATCAAACATTGGACTAACAAATGAATGCATTGATCATTGTCCTAAAAGCAATTTGGATATTTGTCAAAGTCTTTTGTTTTGGTGTATTTAAAGTCAATAATTCTTTGGGTTGGACGTGGAAAAAGTGGATGCAAGGACATACTTTTAGAACTACGGGTCAGAACTCAAAGACTGATATAATGGCAGTGCCACGCTATTGGGTAAGGGCTGTCAAGAAAATCTTTGACAATAGAAATCTCCCAGTTGTTCATCAAGAAGAAATGATTTATTGCCAAGCATCTTCACAAGAGGCGCAGTTTTCAAATTATCTTAAGGCAGTAACAGGAAAGGATTTAAAGTTTCTGATTTATCGAGACTATACCCCGCATGGAATGGGAATATTGAATAAGTTGCTTTTGTTTTTATTAGTGAGTTTAGTGGCTATTGTATTGTTTATTTCTTCTTTTTTTGCTCAACACAAATCGCGATTGGGATTAATGTTGTTGCAATGGGTTGAGAATGTTCTGTTGTTCAATGTTTGTTTCCGTTGGGGTGTCCAGAAGCTCTATTTCTTTGGCGGTTATGAGAATGACTCATGCTTCACGGGTTTATTAGCCCGCTCAATGAATGTGCACTTGGTCACTGTTCCATCAGCCAATCCCATCCGAAATTTCTACCAGCAAGTGGTTACTGATACTTTTGTGATAACAGCAGATTTTCAAAATGCAGAGTATGAAAAATACCAACACCAGTGGCTTTGTGGTCATTTAGAGCAATGGCCGTTTATAGAGTTTTCAAAACTAACTCCTTATTTGAAAGGAGACAAAAGCACAGATAAAAAGGCTATTGGCTTTTTGTCTCGTGGCGCTTGGTTAAGAAAGAAGAGAGCTGTTCATGCCCAAAATAATAACCGTGATTTTGAATATGAAGAACGATGTATGAATGCGTTACGAAACTTTTTAAAAGCTCATTCATCTTATACACTGGTCATTCTTCCACATCCAATGGAGTGCCACAAACCAGAGTTGAAACAAGAGGCAATAGCTTACTACAATGATTATTTCTCTGGTTTGAAAATTGTTTTTTATGACAAGGGTTTGAAATCTTATCAGTGTTTCTCAGATGTGGATGTAACGGTAACAGCCATTTCAAGTGCAAATATTGAGAGACTATATTGTGGATACAAGGCCGTGTTTGCTCCATTGGGAGCTGAAATGGAGTTTTTCTCAGGCTCTACTTTGGACAATATTGTTTGCAGAACAGAAGAGAATTTTGACAAGATGCTATCAGATATTCTCTCCAAAAATGAAGAAGAATTTTTCCAATATTACCAATTGCAGCCTTATCGATTTGATTCCATCAGAACTCAGCGTTGAGCGGTGTTCTTGGGAATGGAATAACATCTCGGATGTTGCTCATTCCAGTGGCATACATCACCATGCGCTCAAAGCCTAAACCAAATCCAGCATGAGGACATGTGCCAAACTTGCGCGTTTCCAAATACCACCAAATGTGCTCCTCAGGGATGTTGAATTGTTTGCACTTTTCGAGCAGCACATCGTATCGCTCTTCTCGTTGTGAACCGCCAATAATCTCACCAATACCTGGGACCAACATATCCATGGCCGCTACCGTTTTACCGTCTTCATTGAGACGCATATAGAATGCCTTGATGGCTGCTGGATATCCAGTGATGATAACTGGCTTCTGGAAATGTTTTTCTACCAAATAACGTTCGTGTTCACTTTGCAAGTCAATCCCCCAACTGACATCATATTTGAATTTCTTCTTCTTATAATGATTGGAGTTCATTAAAATGTCAATGGCTTCAGTGTAGGTGATGCGCTCAAAAGGACTTTCTACTACAAATTTTAATCTTTCAATCAATGGAGCGCTTTGTCTCTCCTCTTGTGGTTTTGATTTGTCTTCTTGTTGTTCTCTTTCTTGCAAAAATGTAAGATCTTCCAAAGCATTTTCCAAAACATGGTTGAGACAGAATTTTAGAAAGGCCTCAGCCAAGTCCATGTTGTCATAAATGTCATTGAAGGCAACCTCAGGTTCAATCATCCAAAACTCAGCCAAGTGGCGTGAAGTATTGGAATTCTCAGCACGAAACGTTGGTCCAAAAGTGTAGACTTTTCCCAAAGCCAATGCGGCTAACTCAGCTTCTAGCTGCCCGGAAACAGTAAGGTTAGCAGATTTACCAAAGAAATCTTGGCTGTGGTCTACATGGCCGTTTTCATCTTTGGGAATCTGGTTAAGGTCAAGCGTTGTAACCTTGAACATTTCACCGGCCCCCTCCGCATCACTTCCTGTAATAATAGGAGTATGCAGATAATAAAAACCACGGTCATTGAAGAATTTATTGACAGCAAATGCAAGATGGTGTCTCACTCTGAAAACCGCGCTGAAGGTTGAAGTTCTGAAACGCAAATGCGCCTTTTCTCTGAGAAACTCCAAGCTGTGTTTTTTCATTTGAATGGGGAACTCATTGGGGTCGCAATCGCCTAGAATGGTCAACGAATGACCGATGACTTCTACGCTTTGTCCCTTGCCAAGGCTCTCCTGAACAATTCCGTCTACAGAAACGGAAGTGCCAGTATACAATCGTTTTCTTAGATCTTCTGGCGTTTGTTCAGGGTTTAGTACAACCTGAATATTGCGCAGTGTCGAACCATCATTGATGGTCAAGAATTGGTCATTTCTAAAGGTTTTTACCCAGCCTTTGATGTTGACTTCTTTGCCAATTTCGGCTTGATCTAAAATGTGGATGATTTCTGTGCGCTTCATATTCTTCAATGAGGCACAAATTTAATCAATTATAAATGAACAGGGGTATTCAATTTTTCTGTTTCAATTTTGCCATCGCGCATGCGGATGATGCGATGAGCATGTGATGCGATATCCTCTTCATGGGTAACCAGTATTACCGTATTACCCAAGTCGTGAATGTCTTGAAAAAGTCGCATGATTTCATGGGAGGTTTTAGTGTCCAAATTACCTGTGGGTTCATCGGCCAAAATAATGGAAGGTTTATTGACCAATGCACGAGCCACAGCAACCCGTTGTCGCTGTCCTCCGGAAAGTTCATTGGGTTTATGCAGCATGCGGTTGCCAAGTCCAACTTGTTCCAACACATCTTTGGCACGCTTCAATCTCTTTTCTTCAGTCCAGCCCGCATAAACAAGAGGCAAGGCTACATTCTCAAGTGCTGTGTATTTGGGCAAAAGATTGAAAGTTTGAAACACAAAGCCAATTTCTTTATTGCGTATTTCTGCTAGTTCATTGTCTGTTAAAGTAGAAACATTGGGTCCATTTAAGAAATAATCCCCGGAAGTGGGTCTGTCTAAACAACCCAGAATATTCATTAAAGTTGATTTTCCTGAACCTGAAGGTCCCATGAGTGCAACATATTGATTTTTGAGTATTTCTAAATCCACCCCATTTAAGGCATTTACCGTCTCTTCACCGATGGTATAGCTCTTGGTGAGACCTTCTATTTTAATCAGTGCACTCATGCTTCAAATGTACTCCTAAATGCTACGGTTGAGTGGAGGGAAATGCTTTTTTAACGGACTATGCAACCAATGATGTATCTTTAGGCTCTTAAGTATGTGAATCAAAACTTATGAAAAGAATACTTTCCATTTTGTCTTTCTTGCTGTTTGGAGTTCAAATGAATTCCCAAATAACCCTAGCTTCGGGTATAACCGCTGACCAAGCTGTTCAATACCTACTAGGTCCCAATGTCATTTATTACAATGCTCAATTCACTGGAGATCCTGGTCAGTTGGGTTATTTAACCGGAGGAGGTGCTCCAAGTGCGTTTCAAATTGAGGATGGTGTTACCTTGTCTTCGGGTCATGTCAACGAATTGCAATTGGGAGCCACCGTTCCTGGTATCACCGGAGGAGTAGCCAATAACCCTGATTTATTGAGTGTTGCCAATTCTGTTTTTCCTATGATCGGGTTGAATTTGACGATTCAAGATGTGAATGATCAGGCCATTTTAGAATTTGATTTCGTTGCAACAGGGAATACCTTGTCATTTGATTATATTTTCGGTTCTGACGAGTATTTGACTTTCGTTGACCAGGTGTACAACGATGTTTTTGCATTCTTCCTTGCTGGTCCTGGTATCACGGGTGATTATTCAGCACCTCCTGGGTATCCCGGAGGATCAACCAACATTGCGATTATTCCCGGTTCAGACCCAGCACTGCCCATTACCATTTCCAGCTTGAACAATGTTGATTACAGTCAATATTATGTCGATAATCCGCAGAATGTCGATATTGGCAGCAATGGTTATACTGTGCCTTTGTTGGCTACATACCCATTGTTATGTGGTGAAACCTACCACATCAAATTGGCTATTGCAGATGCGCAGGACGGGTCATTGCAATCATTTGTAACCCTGAGAGCGGGTAGTTTCAATGTGGGAAATAACTTGATTCAACCTGTAAGTGTAAACATTTCAGGAAATCAAGGTGGTATTACTGGTTTTCCCTCAAATGCCATCCTAGAAGGTGAAAGTTGCTACGATGGTTTTTTCGTTATCGCCCCTCCTCCTTGTTTGTTGGAACCTGATACCATTACCCTTTATTTTGGTGGCACAGCTACTCTGGATGAAGATTACACTTATGACGGAGACACCACCTTGGTGGTTTACCCAGGAACCTATGACACCTTGTATTTGAATGCACTTGTAGATGATATTGCTGAAGGTACCAATACTATCACGTTTGGAGGCATTACCTCAACTTATGAGACCATTGAGATTGGGTTCGTTTACCTAGACCCATTGGACACCTTGGGTTTGGATATGGATACCACAACGGCAACAATGATTATTGTTGACTACAATCCGATTGACGTGAGTACCATACCTGATATTGGTTTGTGTGAGGCTATCATTCCAGAGAGCTATGGTCCAAACGCCATCACTGCAAACACTGGCGTTCCTCCTTATTTGTATCAATGGGAAAATCCACTAGGTGATATTATTTCGAACAACGATACCGCATTTTTTGAGTACCAAGCTCCAGGCATCATACCAGGAGAGTATTGGCTTACCGTTTCTGATTTTTGTGGACTTTCAGACTCGTTGTCTTTTGAGGTAACTGATCCAGTGCCGGTTAATGTCAATGCATTGAGTAATGTTGTGCTTTGCCAAACGCCTATAGATGTGAATGTTCAAAGCGCCATCTCCCAAGGAGCAGCGCCCTATTCATTCACCTGGAAAAATCCAGCCAATGAAATTGTTTTACCAAACAGTGCCAATGCCATTTTCACCTTCACTCCCGGCGACGCTACCTTAACCAATGGTAATTATGAAGTAATCGTGAGTGATTATTGTGGTACCTCGGATAGCACTACTTTGAATTTGCAGATTCCTGTGGCTCCTTCAAAACCGGTTACTTTGCCTGACTCTATGATTTTGGGTTTGTGTACAACTGATACTTTGACATTGACCGCTTGGACGAATGATAATGTGTCCTACAAGTGGTGGTATTATGATGCAACTGACTCAATCACGGATAATACCTCAGAATGGACATCCTCTTCCTACTTCATCGGTAGCGCATTTCCAATGACCTATTGGTGCAGAGTCACGGAACCACAATGTGGTTATAATAAATCTGTCCAGTATACAGTTTTGCCGTTGCCTTGCACAGTTGAATTTCCCAATGTAATGTCAGGATACGCAGGTGATGCCAACTCCTACAGTA
>CANGVU010000029.1 GCA_947457325.1 Flavobacteriales bacterium
GAGAGTTAATTTTTGAATCCAATGACGTCAAAGAACCCTGGCAAGGCAATAAAAAAGGAAGTCAATATTTTGTGCTTGATGGAATCTATAATTACGTTGTGACATACCAAGATTTGATTGGAAAAACCACTCAATTGAAAGGCAACATTATCATCGCTAGATAAGACATCCCTTTTGTACCTTTGGGGCTCATTTAGAATTACCCCATGTTTGAACAATTAACGGACAAGTTTGACAGAGCCTTTAAAATATTAAAAGGCCAAGGAAAAATCACTGAAATCAATGTCGCAGAAACATTGAAAGAAGTGCGCAGAGCATTGCTGGATGCAGACGTCAACTTTAAAACAGCCAAAGAATTTACAGAACGTGTCAAGGAGAAGGCGCTTGGTCAAAATGTTTTGACAGCAGTTTCACCGGGTCAATTGTTGGTGAAAATCACTCATGATGAGTTGAAAGACTTGATGGGTGGTGAGCACTCCGATATTCAATACCAAGGCAATCCGGGTATTATTTTGATGAGTGGTCTTCAGGGATCGGGTAAAACCACTTTCTCTGGAAAGCTCGCGAATTATCTTAAAACAAAAAAAGGAAAGAATCCCCTTTTGGTAGCCTGCGATATCTATCGCCCTGCGGCTATTGATCAGTTGCATGTAGTTGGAGAAGGCATTGGTGTTGAAGTTTTCAGCGATAGAGGGAACAACAATGCCGTTGACATAGCGGAGAAAGCCATCGCCTACGCCAAGCAAAAAGGATTCAACGTTGTCATCGTCGATACTGCAGGTCGTTTGGCTGTAGATGAAGAGATGATGCAAGAAATTGAGCGTGTTAAAGCGGCATTGAAACCGACAGAAACTTTATTTGTCGTGGATTCAATGACGGGACAAGACGCTGTCAATACGGCTAAAACGTTTCATGATCGATTGGCATTTGATGGTGTTGTATTGACCAAGTTAGACGGTGACACACGAGGTGGAGCCGCTTTGAGTATTCGCGCTGAAGTTTCCAAGCCCATTAAGTTTATTGGTACTGGGGAGAAAATGGACGCTTTGGATGTATTCTATCCGGAGCGCATGGCCAGCAGAATCTTGGGCATGGGTGACGTGGTATCCTTGGTTGAACGTGCACAAGAACAGTTTGATGAAGAGCAAGCCAAGAAACTAGAAAAGCGCATCAAGAAAGATCAATTTGATTTCAACGATTTCTTGGAACAAATTGGTCAAATTAAAAAAATGGGAAGTATGAAAGACTTACTAGGAATGGTTCCTGGTATGTCCAAGCTTAAGGATGTCGATATCAATGAGGATGCCTTCAAACACATTGAAGCCATCATACAATCCATGACGCCATTGGAAAGACAGCAACCAGGAGTTATCAATCCAAGCAGAAAAACACGCATCGCCAAAGGTTCAGGAAGATCTATTGATGAAGTTAATAAATTGATCAAACAATTTGATCAAATGAAAACGATGATGAAGATGATGACCAACAAAACCCAAATGGCTCAGATGATGAAACAAATGGGAGGCATGCGCGGCAAAATGTAAATCGACTTCAAAAAATGAATTTCGCCAATACTCAAAACATATACAACGGAAAGGTTAGAGATGTATACACCATGCCCAATGATCTTTTGGTAATGGTGGCATCCAACAGAATCAGTGCATTTGATGTCATTCTGCCAAGACCCATTCCCAATAAAGGTCAAGTCCTGAATCAGATTGCAGAAAAAATGTTGGATGCTACATCTGATATCTGTCCCAATTGGAAACTGGCTTCGCCTCATCCTTATGTTACCATTGGCAAAAAATGCATTCCCTTCAAAGTAGAAATGGTTGTTCGTGGATACCTCACCGGCCATGCTTGGAGAACTTATCAAAGTGGATTGAGAACACTATGTGGAGTAAATCTTCCGGAAGGACTGAATGAAAACGATCCCTTTCCACAACCCATTATCACTCCCACTACCAAAGCATCAGAAGGACATGATGAAGACATTTCCAAAGAAGAGATCATAGCCCAAGGTGTAGTCAGCCAAGAGCACTACGAACAATTGGAAAAATACACCCTGGCCCTTTATCAGCGTGGGGTTGAAATTGCTGCCACGCGTAGACTAATCTTGGTTGACACCAAGTATGAATTTGGTTTATCCAACAACGTGATTACATTGATGGATGAAATTCACACACCAGATTCTTCTCGTTATTTCTATGCTGATGGTTATCTCGAAAGACAACAAAACAAATTACCTCAAAAACAGTTGAGTAAAGAGTTTGTCAGAGAATGGCTCATTGCCAACAACTTTATGGGCAAGGAAGGACAAGTGGTTCCAAACATGTCTGATGAATGGATAGCAACCATTCGTGATCGCTACATTGAACTATTTGAAACGATAACTGGAAGCGATTTCCAGCCCGTCAACTTTGACGAAACGGAAATTGAAAAAACCGTGAATCATTGGCTTGCTGTTGGCCTGGATTCTAAATAAGATTTTAATTGTTCCAAATTTTCATTGTTCCAATCATCCCAATGATGAGCATTTCCAGTTAGCCAAACAGCCCCGCGAAAATACCATGGTATTTCACCTTGCTTGAGGGTGCAACTAACTATTGCAAATCCCTTTTCATCCTCCGATAATTGAAACTCAATCTCGGCATCAGGTTCTTTCTGTTCGCTTACTGATCTTTGGATCTGAATCACATCTACAAAATCCAGAGAAGCATAAATGGCTTTGATTTCCATGGATTGCGACATCCCATTGTGATAAAACACAACACCATGCTTAGCCATCATAGGCTCTCCAATGATTTTAAAATGCGCTGTATCGCTGGCATCCCAATCTTTAAACCACATTATCCATTCATTGAAATCCGAAAGAGCCCATGCCAACTTCTGGTTGCTGCATCTGATTTTGACGCTTTGTGTTGACTCATATTGTTCCGGACCAAGAAAACAAAGTGCAGTGTAACCCATCAAAACCATGATGACTACCCAGGCATATGTCTTCTTCAATGGACTCATATTCTTTCAATCAACGCTTGATACAATTGCGTGAGTGCAGGTTCTGCTTGTTTGGCTGTTTGAATAATTTCTTCTATGGATACAGGACTCAATTTCTGAGGGTCACATTCATCCGTTAAAACAGAAATACAACAACAAGGCAATCCCATATGGTTACAGGCAATAACTTCTGGAACAGTGCTCATGCCAACTGCATCGCCTCCTATCATGCGAAGAAAACGATACTCAGCTCTGGTTTCTAAATTAGGACCAGGAACTGATATGTACACTCCCTCTTGAACTTGTATGCCCTTTTCCGCAGCTATTTCCTTAATCAATCCATTCAAGTGATAAGAATACGGTTGAGACATATCTGGAAACCGTGGACCCAATTCATCTGCATTCTCTCCACGCAACGGATTCTCTGTTTGAAGATTAATGTGATCCTCAATAACCATCAAACTTCCTTTTTTAAATTCAGGATTCAAAGCACCCGCCGCGTTGCTCAGCAACATGAATTTTACACCCAACATTCGCATAACACGAACAGGATGGACAACCTGTTGCATGGAATACCCCTCGTAATGGTGGAACCTTCCCTGACAGGCCAAAACTTTTTTTCCGCCCAAAGTCCCATAAATGAGCTTTCCAAAATGGAATTCAACCGTGGCAATGGGAAAATGAGGAATAACACTATAATTAAACTCCTTCTCTACTTCAATATGTTGCGCCAATCCATGGAGGCCGGTCCCAAGAATGATACCTACCTCAGCCGACTCAATTCCTCTGGCTTTCAACCATTCTACACTTTCTAAAATCTCTTCCATGACATTAATTTACACATTTTAAGTAAAGTTGATAAATCTCTGTGGAAAAACCAACATAAAAAATCTATTTTTGTTTCATGCGTATTTACCACATTCTATTTTTGGCCATCTGCAGTTTGGCACTGAACATCCAATCTAAAGGTCAAAAAAAAATTGGAGAGAATGCGGTTCAAATTACTGGAGCATGTTTGGTTAGCGACTCTCTCTATCCCGCGCCGTATGTGAGCATTTTCAGAAACAGGGATCACCGTGGTACATATTCCAATCGCGATGGATATTTTACCATTCCCGCTTTAGAAGGAGATACGCTCACCTTTTTCTGCACTGGTCTGAAGGCTTCCATCTTTGTGGTACCTGTCACCGATGAGCACCAAATGCAGGTGGTACAGGTTATGGAAATTGAAGCCATCGAACTATCACCACTTTATATCTTGCCCTACCCCGCGCCACATGAATTGAAAAGAGAGATTTTGGCATTGGATCTTCCAGGAGATGGTCACCAATTGTTCAAAAGAGATGAGGTCTCCTTGGCCTCATTTGATGGGATGAACGATTTCTCAAGCATGGCCTATGAAAACGCTTCCACCATACTCACAGCCCGTTATAGCAATGGATTTGTATCTGGCGGTAATATTCTTTCCAACGATGCCTGGAGATCCTTTATCGGAGGCTTCAGACCGAAACGAAAAAATTGATATAATAAATTTCATTATTTCCGTTACTAATCGGTTCCCGAATTAAATTTAGAGCGTGAAGTATTTTATTGGTTTCTTCTTTTTCTTGATATCACTGACCAATTGGTCGCAAAATGCCACCTTGAAAGGTATTGTGGTCAATACTTCTGGAGAGGGCATTCCTGGTGTTACCCTCATCCAAAAAGACAACTTAAAAAATGGAACTGTCACGGATGCTTATGGCAAGTTCACCCTTTTTATTCCTGCTGAATTGGACATCACTGTTTCTGTTAAAGGCATTGGCAGCGAACCCAAGGAGACCATTTTCAATCTGCGCTCAGGTGAGATCAAAGAGGTAGAGATCATGTATGACGCCACTGTCATGAACAAAGGACTTGAGGTCGTTGACAAACGAAATCAGGAAAATCAAATCATCACCATCTCCACCAAGCTGCCTACTAAGCTGCCCACCATCAATCAAGGTATAGAGGCTTACTTGATTCAAGCACCCGTTAATTTCCCCTCAGAATTGAGCTCAAGTTTCAATGTGCGGGGAGGAAGCTTTGATGAAAATCTCATTTACGTCAATGATATACAAGTGTATCGTCCTTTTTTGGTGCGTGCAGGTCAGCAAGAAGGATTGAGCTTTCCCAATCCAGATATGGTGCGTAAAGTTGAATTCAGCGCTGGTGGATTTCAAGCCAAATTTGGAGATAAAATGAGTTCAGTTTTGGATATCCAATACGCACGTCCCGACTCTTTTTCTGGCAACCTTCAATTGGGTTTGTTGGGGGGGCAAATTCAATTCATGGATATAACGAAAAATAAAAAATGGACCTACAATACTGGATTTAGATACCGTGATTATTCCTACATCCTCAACAGCATGGATGTCTCTGGCGACTACCAACCCCGTTTTATGGATTGGCAGAACTACATCACCTGGCGTCCAATGGGCAATTACGGCCCGTTGGAATTCAGTTGGCTCACCAATTTATCTTCCAATCAATACCAATTCCAACCAGCTACACGTCAAACAGACGCCGGAAACATCAATGAGGCCATTCGACTTACTGTTTATTTTGAAGGGCAAGAAAAAACACAATTCAGAACATCCTTCAATGCCTTTAGCACCCGCTACAATCCCAGTGAATCCTCTCAAATTCGTTTAACTTTAAGTGCATTTCAAACTTCCGAATCAGAACACTTTGATATTCTAGGTGCCTATCGTTTGGATGAATTGGACAGAGACTTGGGTTCTGATGAATTTGGTGAAGTTCTTCGCAACAGAGGCGTTGGAGCCTTTCTCAATCACGGAAGAAACGATCTGAATGCGCAAGTGTACCAAGCTTCTTTGAAAGGCTTCAAGGAATGGGAAAAGCAAAGGCACCTGCTTAATTGGGGCATCGACGCTTCCTCAGAAACCATTGAAGACAAACTCAATGAATGGACCATGATCGATAGCGCTGGATACGCTGCAAGCCGCCCTAATGATAGCATCGGTTATACTAATCCTACCCTACAAAATCAACAACTTATTGCTTTCCAAGACAGAATCAAAGCCACTAACAATGTCACTTCGCAGCGGTATTCTGCATTCATCCAAGACAGCTGGCGACATGAGTGGGGTGATGGTGATGCTTTCTCCATCACAGCAGGACTGAGAGCCAATCACTGGAGTTTCTCTGAACAAACGGTAACTGGCCCTAGAATGAATTTGTCTTATACACCAACATGGCTAGGAACAAGAAAGAATGAAAACGGAGTGGACACCGTCCGAAAAGACATGGTCATTACGGCAGCTTGGGGATATTATTATCAACCTCCTTTCTACAGAGAAATGAGAAATTTCCAAGGCAACATCAACCCTGAAATTCGCGCACAACGCGGCATTCATTACATCCTGGGAACAAACTTTGTATTTCGATCTTGGACAAGACCATTCAAATTCACTGGTGAATTGTATTACAAAAAGTTTGAGAATTTGATTCCTTATGAAATAGAGAATGTACGTCAAAGGTATTACGCCACCAACAATGCGGTTGGCTATGCCTATGGTGCTGACGCCATGGTCAATGGGGAGTTCATTCCCGGCGTTCAGTCATGGATAAGGGCATCGTATCTTAAAACGGAAGAAGACCTTTTGGATGACCAATATTATCTTTATCTCAATCAATCAGGAGATACGATTTACAGCGGATTCACAATTGATGATGTTGCTGTAGACTCCATCCTTCAAACCCCTGGATACATTCCAAGACCCACCGACCAGCGTTTCAGCTTCTCTTTATTATTCATGGACGAGATGCCGCGCAATCCAAAATACAAAGCGACAGTAAACATGTTTTTCTCCACCGGTGTGCCTTACGGCCCTCCTGGCGGCGAGCGCTATCTGGATGTTTTGCGCACCCGATCCTACTTCAGGACAGACATTGGTTTCTCACGGGATTTGTTCACCACCAAAAAGAAAAATGGCTCCGCTCGTTTTATCAAAAGCGGAACCATTTCATTGGAAGTGTTTAATCTTCTTGGTGTCAACAACATCATCAATCACCAGTGGATAGAGGACGTGAATGGCAGAATGTACGGCATTCCTACATATCTCACCGGACGCAGAATCAACCTGCGTTGGGCGATGAGTTTTTAGGGCAATACCACTAGATTGTACACTTTTTCATCCGACTCATTTCCCGATTGGTCAATGGCCATAATCTCCAAATGCCACACCCCTGTTATGGTGTCAGGAATGGCGATGGTAGATGTTGGAGAAGATGCAGTGCCGGACAAATCAAAAACCCTAGAGTAAGACCACAAACCCATATTCTCTAACCCCTCATATCCAGGTAAATCAACATGACCATGACCATCGTCAGCAGAATGCACACTAATTTTGAGCTGACTCAAATCTTCGTTATCTGTCAATCCCACTTGAACAACAAAACTGTTCCCTGCTGTTAACTCATGTGTTTCTTGCTGCACATTATTTACCATCACGCTATTAATCACAGGACGCTCAACATCCTTAACCTCTTCCGGTTTACAAGAGAAAATGGTCAACACCAACATTCCCATTAAAACCCATTGCATTTTTCTACTAGTTTTCATTTTATTTATTTTTAATTGATTTAACTTGATTTTTGATTTAAAAATTCAAAGCCAACGTACCCTGAATCCACCGTCCTTGTTCTGCCAAATTCATGGGTCGGTATAGGCTTAAGTGATTGTAGTAAACAGCATTGTTTACATTGTTACATTGCAGGACAAACACTACGGATTGTTGATTAAACCATTTGTATTCGTACTGCAAATTGGTATTTATTACAAAATAACGAGGGGTTGTTTTCTCGTTTCGGCTCACCCTGTTCTGATCCATCGCGTAGCGCAGATGAATCAAAAAAGATAAAGACTGACGATCATTTAATTGCCAAAACCAACGTTGATTGCTTTTCAATGTCAATGGAGGAATAAAGGGCAAGCCCAATCCAGAGCGCATCTCTTGCGTGTACATTCCTTCTATTGCGAAATCAGAATTCCACCAGTGCAATGGATGCCAATCTAAAAAACACTCGCCTCCTGACCAAAAAACAGGACGTTGAACATATTCATAAACCTGGCCCCCATCAGGCAAATCGGAGAAGAATGCTTGTGGAGCCAAATAAATAAACCGATCATAATAGGCCACAAATCCTGTTATTTGAGCGTGTCCCTTTTTCCACTCCTTCATTAGATTCAGGTCCCATTGATATCCTGACTCCCATTGCAAATTTGAATTCCCTTTCTCGTGCCGATGAGAACCATGGTGAATGCCATTGATGGCCATTTCATTGATTTGTGGAATACGGTAAACTTTGCCCAAAACAGCATGCAAGCTCCACTCTTTGCTCCCATTCCAAGTCAAGCCGTACTGAGCCGCCCAACCCAGCCCTTGCCGCACAAATGGGACGGATCGAGTCAAGACACTATCCGTTGGCTCATTGACCTGATACCAGGGCTGCTCATACCTCTTGGCCACCAACCTCCCCTGTTCAACTCGCACCCCCACAAATTGCTGAAATCTGGTAGAAGGATCATCTAACAAGGTGGCAAATGCGCTTTGCTGACTTTGAACAAAAGCGGGAATTAAAAATTCATTTCCACCAACC
>CANGVU010000030.1 GCA_947457325.1 Flavobacteriales bacterium
ACAGCTACTGCAACATCGGGGATGAGTTTGACAACCGGAACAAGTAATGGTTTTAATGTTTCTTCAGCAGCTGCCAATGATTGCGCCGGTGTACCAGGTGGTACTGCATTACCAGGAACATCTTGTGATGATGCCAATGCTTGCACCATCAATGATGTTTGGTCTGCCTCATGCGTTTGCGCTGGCACTGTTCAAGATACGGATGGCGATGGAACATGTGATGCAACAGATGATTGTGACAATGATCCCAATAAAATTTTGGCTGGAACTTGCGGATGTGGGAATGTAGAAGTAGGGCAATCTTGTAACGACAACAATGCGTGTACATTGAATGACGTAGTCACCTCTTGTGGGGTTTGCGCAGGAACTCCCGCATTAGATACGGACAATGATGGTACTTGCGATTTAACAGATGAGTGTGACAATGACCCCACTAAAATTTTGGCTGGAGCATGCGGCTGCGGTAACGCGGAACCCACAACTGCATGTGATGATTCCAACCCCTTGACCACCAACGACGCCATCAATGGATCTTGTGTGTGTGTTGGATTGTACCCTTCCATCTACTATGATTTTGCAACTGCAGCTTTTACCACCAATACCATCAGTAATTTGGCCGCTACTTCAGTGGTAAGAGGAAACAACAATGGAACTACCAACGGATTGTTGAACACTTCTGTTGCTTCAAGCGGTTATTCAGGTGCTTCTGCTGGAAACAACGCGGGTGCTGCCGCTCGTATTGGAGTTTTGGATTTAACGCCATCTTCAGGTAGCGCATATTTTGAATTCACTTTGGATGCTGATTTGAATTATGCGTTCACCATGACGGAAATTGCCCTGGGAACACGCAGCACAGGAACAGGTCCACAGTCCATTGCTTTACGCTCAAGTGCAGATGGATATATTGCCGATTTAGCGACAGTAACGGTTTTGGCAAATTCAGTTTGGACAAAGAAATCTCTGGTTTTGACCAATTTCACCACCATTCCGGGCGCCAATGTAACGTACCGTTTGTACGGATACGGCGGTTCAGGTTCTGCAGCAATCAATACTTCCAATTGGAGAATTGATGACTTGAATATCTTTGGTTTTACAACCTTCACTCCTCCGGTATCAATTGTTCAGTTTTCTGATCCAACACAAAGCGGAACAGAAACTTTACTTTCAGATACCTTGATGATTACGATGGATATAGCCCCTCAGGCTAATGTTGTAATCACGGTTTCCGATTTGCTTACAGGATCAGCAGCACAAGGTTCTGATTATAATTATTCCACAAGCACTGTGACCTTTACTCCTGCTGAGACTTATCCAAGCAATAAGTTTATCTTTTTTGGTATAGTGAATGATACAGATGTTGAACCCACAGAGACCATCGTTTTTGGCGCAGCTATTACTTCTGGTACCGCCACTTTGGGCACTGCTATATTAACCTATTCTTTGAGCAGTGATGATTTGGCTCAATTGGTCATCAACGAGGTGGATTATGATAATGTTGGAACTGATAATGCAGAGTGGATTGAGATAAAGAACAACGGTGCAACTGCAGTTGATATCAATGGTTACAAATTGGAATTGGTTAATGGAGGAAACACCCCTGCAACAGTTTACACGACATTAACATTGGCTTCTACTACAACTTTGATTCAACCAGGAGGATATTTTGTGGTTGGAAATAATGCAGCGATAGCCAATATTAATTTGGTAGTGACGCCAACTTCAAATTTGATTCAAAATGGTGCCCCTGATGCCATTGCCTTGAAAGACAACAGCAATAATTTGTTGGATGCTGTGAGTTATGAAGGAAATACTGCTGGTGTTTATACAGAAGGAGCCTCTTTGAATACATTGCAGGATGCAGGAATTAACTTGCAGTCTATTGGTCGTTATCCCGATGGTGCGGATAGCGGTGACAATATGGTTGATTTAATTACATTGTGTGAATCATCACCAGGGGCTGCCAATGTGCCTGGAACCTCATCCTTCTATCAAGATTTAGACGGGGATACTTTTGGTAATCCAGATTCTATTTTGGTAGCATGTCTTGCACCGGTTGGATATGTATTGGACAATACAGATTGTTTGGATAGTATTTTCTCGAGCAATATCAATGGCGATGAAATTTGTGATGGATTGGATAACAACTGTAATTTAACAGTGGATGAAGGGCTTTCATTTGTCAATTATGGACAGGATGCAGATACTGATGGTTCGGGATATGCTCCTGTGGCTTATTATAATTCGATTGCTTCTGAAGGTGTAATTGCAAGTGAAATGGAAATACCAGCGCAGACATTCACAACGGGTACTTCTTCAGTAATTGGTGTGACAGTTGTTTTACCGTTGGGGACTTGCAAATTGAATGGTCTAACTGGAGCTCAATTGGATATTGTTACAGTTGATGGGGTGGGTGCTCCTGAAGTGAACAATGTCTTAGGTACTTATCAAGTTCCTGCCAGTAGTATTGTTGGAACACCAGGTTGCGCAGGAACGATCTATGCTGACGTGGCTTTTTATTTTAATAACCTAACGCTTCAGGCCAACACGATGTATGGTTTGGTTTTGCGTAAATTTGAGGGTGCTGGTGGTGCTTCTGTTTCTTGGAAAAGGAGCTCAACTCCAACGGATGTATCTAATCCATACCCATCAGGAACGGTTTGGACCAGTATGTCCTTTGGTAGTAACTTGAATATGATGTCTAATGACAATTTGGATCTTAATTTCCAAGTTTATGAATTGTCAAAGCATGGATTGGCTTGCACCGCTCCGAGTTCAAACTTTGTTGTTTTGGATTTTGCAAACTTAGACTGTAACGACAGCAATACCAATGTTTCCCCGTTAGCACAGGAAGTGTGTGACGGAGTGGACAACGATTGCAGCGGTACTGCTGACAATGGTTTAATTTTCACCGATTATTACAACGATGCAGACGGCGATACTTACGGAGCAGGAACAGCCACCAACGCTTGTCAATCTCCTGGTGCGACTTACGTGACCAACAACACGGATTGTGATGATGCAGCTTCATCGATTAACCCAGGAGCATCAGAGATTTGCGATGGTTTAGACAATGATTGCACCGGTGGTGCAGACAATGGTCTAACCTTTACCAATTATTACAACGATGCAGACGGTGATACATACGGAGCAGGAACAGCCACCAACGCTTGTCAATCTCCTGGTGCGACTTACGTAACCAATAATACTGATTGCAATGATGCTGCAGTGACAGCCTTCCCAGGAGGTACTGAGGTTTGCGGAAACAGCATGGATGAAGATTGTTCAGGTGCTGATTTGGCTTGCCCCCAAGGTTCTTTTAGTACAGCGATAGCTGTTGCTAACATCGGTCAATTTGGAACAGGCTCTCAATCCACACAAACAGTGAACTTGTCCACAGGAACCAACACGGTTCAGTCTCCAGGATTGGGATTGGATAAATGGTTCAGCTTTACGGCTTCTTCAAATGCTATGCGCATAGCAGTAGTGGGTAGCTCTTCTGTCGCTGATGACAACGACCTAAGTTTATATGAAACTCCAACAGATCCAACAGTTCAATTGATTCCTATTGTTTCAGAGAATGACGTTCATCCTGGTAGCACAGGTGCCGCTGCAGATGGTGGTAGCGAGACCTTGATCTTTGATCAATTGATTGTAGGTGATGTTTACTACTTGTGTGTGAGAAACAACAACAATACCGCTGGAAATGTGAGCTTGACGTTGTCGAACTTGAATCCTTCCACAACTGATATTGCATTGTACACCAATGGAACCAACACTTTCACAAGTGCTTGCCAAAACTTTAAAGTTAAATTCAGACCCAATTCTGGAGGTTATACCATCAACCGTTGGAATAGTGCAGACATCAGTGGTACTCCATCTTGGTCTTATGCCATTCCTGTTACAAGCACAGTGGCCTCAACCATCTGTCAGTTGGGTAAAATTGCTCCAGCAAACTTGAGTGGAAGTGCACAAACGATTTATGTTACTGTTGATGTATTGTACAACTTGACGGATGCTTTTGGTACGGTCACACCTGCTACAGCAAGAGGTATAGCAGCAGCAAGTTTCCAAATGGCCAATGAAGCTGATTTGAGTGTCCGTGCTTCGGACCGTTGTGCTGCAGGATTTAAGATGGTGTCATCATCAATAGCGACTAGCCGATCGGTTTGTGGAACCTCTCGTTATGTATGGGAGATGACTATGGCCTATCCTCTAGCTTCGTTGCCTTTGGAAGTTCAAGGTCCAGTTGGTGGTTCCAGAATCTTGATGTTGAACGCAGTATCTGGCATATCCAATGGTCAGCGTTATGATGTTCGTATTGGATCTAAGCACATTGATGGAATAAGTCAATCAGCCTATGGAACAACGCAATGTGTAAAGACCATAGGAGCTGCTGGTATGCCAACCATTGAGGAAGAGGTAAACATGTATGAGCGTTCAGAGAATGGCATTACCACAACCATTTATCCTAACCCCAACAATGGACAAACGGTGAACTTTAGCATCAACGGAATGGATGGTTCTTTGAATTTGAAAGTAACAGATGCTACAGGTCGTGGCGTATACAACAACCGTTTCATGGTGGAAGGTGCAATGAATACAACCTTGGACTTCGGTCAAACTTTGGCTGACGGAGTGTATATGGTAGAGATGATCCAGAACGGAGAAATGAAAACCATGAGAATGGTAGTGAGTAAGTAAGGATAACATATTGGATGCAAAAGCCCTTCCAATTGGAAGGGCTTTTTTCTTTGCCGTGAAATATGTTGTTTTATATTACAAGGTACAATTTATGCTGCATTATCCAATAAGCCCGACTTGGCAAATTGTTTCTTGGCATAGTCTACATTGACCTTTACTTCTTTTTCATCAGGCTTAGAGGGTAATTCAAACATCATTTCATTCATGATGGCTTCACAAATAGAACGCAATCCTCTGGCTCCTAGTTTATATTCCAAAGCTTTTTCTACAATGAAATCTATGGCCTTTTTATCAAATGAAATTCTGACCCCATCCATTTCAAATAACTTGACGTACTGTTTGATTAAGGCATTTTTTGGCTCTGTCAAAATTCTTCTCAATGCCTCTGCATCTAGCGGTTCCAAGTAACTTAAAACAGGGAAACGACCAATCAATTCAGGAATCAAACCAAAGGATTTTAAATCCAACGGAGTAATGTATTTTAAAAAGTGATGACTGTCTTTGGCTTTCGTTGCATTGCTAAATCCAATGGCAGTGGTGTTGATGCGTCGAGCAATCATTTTATCAATACCATCAAAAGCACCTCCACAAATAAATAAAATGTTTTTGGTATCAATTTGTACCAATTTTTGCTCAGGATGTTTCCTACCTCCTTGAGGAGGAACACCAACGGTACTGCCTTCTAACAATTTTAATAATCCTTGCTGTACGCCTTCTCCGCTGACATCTCTGGTAATACTTGGATTATCGCTTTTTCGCGCAATCTTGTCAATTTCATCAATGAAAACAATGCCGCGTTCTGCACGTTGTACATCAAAGTCTGCATTTTGCAACAGTTTAGAAAGTATACTCTCTACATCCTCTCCGACATATCCCGCCTCTGTGAGCACTGTCGCATCGGCAATGGCAAATGGCACGTTCAATATTTTAGCAATGGTCTTGGCCAATAGCGTTTTTCCCGTACCGGTTTCTCCTACTAAAATGACGTTGGATTTTTCAATTTCAATTTCATCGGATTTCGATTTTGTTGCTTTTTGTGACAACCTTTTGTAGTGGTTGTAAACGGCAACACTCAGAACTTTCTTTGCATCTTCTTGTCCAATGATGTACTCGTCCAAATGTTTTTTGATTTCTGTCGGCTTGTAGTTTTTAAAAGCAACAGGTTTTTCCGTTTTTTCCTCCTTCACATCCTCTGCGATGATGCGATGTGCTTGCTGAGCACAATCATTGCAAATGTGTCCATGCAATCCTGCAATGAGCATTTTTACTTCATCTTCTTTTCTACCGCAAAAGGAACAGTTTACATTTTTCATAATCAAAATTGGACTGCAAAGATACTAATGGAATGGACTATTGTGGGTCAACATCAATATTAACTCTGGTGCGGTTGTGAGGAGGTGTAACCTTCATTGTTTGGACAAGTTTGTAGATCTTCATTTTATTATCTACCAATTCTTTGTTCATGGCCAATTTGATAGTGAAAATGCGGAGATGGTAGTTATTGATTTTAGAAACAAATGGTTTTTCAGGACCTAAAATCCCCTCTTTAAAAGTCTCGTGTAATCGCTGTGCAAGGTATTGTGCCGTTTCTTCTATTTCATCTTCTTTTTTGTTCTTCAAAGTCAATTTTACCAAACGGACAAACGGGGGATAGCCAAAATGAAACCTCTCGGTGCTTTCCTTTTTATAAAACTCTATGTAATTGTTTTCTATGACCAATGGATAAATCCAATGCTCAGGTTGGGTGGTTTGAATAAAAACCTTTCCTTCTGCCCTGCTCCTTCCTGCTCTTCCTGCTACTTGTGTGAGCAGTTGAAATGTCCTTTCAATAGCCCGGAAGTCAGGAAATGCCAATAGTCTGTCTGCGTGAATCACCCCAACCAATGTGACATTTTCAAAATCTAATCCTTTGGTCACCATCTGTGTGCCAACCAAGATGTCAATCTCTCCATCCATAACCCTTTCCACTATTTCAGCTTGGCTATTCTTGTTTCGAGTGCTATCTCCATCTAGCCGCTGAACAATTTTTTCTGGAAAAATATGCGCTATTTCTTCCTCTATTTTTTCAGTACCAGAACCCAGCATTTTTAAATCTGCTGAATGGCAGGTGCTGCATTGCTTGGGTGGAATGGTCTTGTATCCGCAATAATGGCATTCCAAATGGTGGTCTCGTTTGTGATAGGTTAAGCTAACGTCACATCGGGTGCATTTGCTAATTTGTCCGCAGGTTTGGCATTGCCATTGAGGTGTATATCCTCTTCTGTTTTGAAACAGGATAACTTGATGATTGTTATTTAATACAACGCCAATGTTATGGATTAAGTGCTGACTGAAGGAGTCTTGCATTTGGTCTTTTTGTCTGGCCTCCAGCAAGTTGATGAGTTCAATCTTAGGAAGAGCGGCAGTACCAAATCTAGTTGACAGTTCTACATAACCATATCTGCCGCTATCTGCGTTTTTGTAACTCTCTAAAGATGGTGTTGCACTGCCCAATAATATGGGGCATTTGTGAAATTGGGAAAGGACTATTGCAGCATCTCTCCCATGGTAGCGTGGTGCTGGATCTTGCTGTTTGTAACTGGCATCATGCTCCTCATCCACAATGATTAGGCCTAATCTTTCAAAGGGGAGAAAAATGGCACTTCTTGCACCGATAATGATATCGTACTCGCCAGGTTGATGAGTAATGATTTTGCTCCAAATTTCAGCACGCTCATTTCCACTGTAGCCACTGTGATATACACCAGCTCTTATACCAAATAATGCTTTTAAACGTTGAACAATTTGTGTGGTCAATGCAATCTCAGGAAGCAAGAAGAGCACTTGCTTTCCCTTTTGCAGTTGCTCTTCGATCAAATGGGCATAAACGGCGGTTTTTCCACTTCCGGTGATTCCGTTAAGCAAAACAATGGGTTTTTCTTTCCATTGATTTTGGATAGAAAGCAGAGCAGTCTGCTGTGCTTCATTCAATGTGGGGAGGCTACTGGGCGCTATTAGTCCTTCTAGAATGCGATCAATGTTCTTCTTTTTAATCTTAACAATTCCTTTCTCTATTAGAGCGTTCAGTTGACTTAAATTACAATTCGATTCTTGTAGAATTTCTCTTTTGTTTCCTTCCCATTCAGCTTCATTATTGGCCTTTGTTATCAAATAATGCAGTAGTTGAAATTGTTTTTTAGCACTCTTTTCAAGTTCAGTTAGAATGGGAATACACGTGTCAATCTGCTTGTAGGGCTCTTCAAAGCTAATGACATCAATGGTTTTTGGCTTGAACCGTTTTTTAACTTCCTGCTGCGGCAATAGTAGTTTCTTCTTGAGTAGTTGTTGAAGTGCGGCAGAGAAATGTGTGCTTTTTATTTTTTTATTTAGCTCCTCCCATGATTGGCTTCCATTGGCCGCCAACTCAGCTATGATCTCTTCTTCTAGCGGTGAAATGTTGTTATTTAATTCCATGTCGTCTGCAATGACATAGGTAGTTTCTTCATCAAACTTTAATCCCGGGGGCAGAGCAGATTGCATCACTTCACCGATATGACATAAGTAATATTCTGCTACCCAAAACCAAAGTTTGATTTGTTTTTCAGTAACAATAGGGTATTCGTCAATGAGTGATTCTATGCATTTGGGATCATATGCAGACGGTACCTCCTCATGCATTGCGATGACAATTCCGACATATTTTTTGTTTTTGCCCAATGGAACTACTACCCGCATTCCAGGTAAAAGATACGGCGCAAATTCCTCTTGCACCTCATAAGTGAGCGCATTGGGAATGGAAAGTGGTAGTATGATGTCAGCAAATGTGGGCATCCAAGCGAAGATAAAAAAGGGCCACTTGTGGTGACCCTTTAAAAGTTATGATTTATTGAATTATCCGTTTTTTCTTTCAAGGACTTCATCAATCATTCCATATTCC
>CANGVU010000031.1 GCA_947457325.1 Flavobacteriales bacterium
AAAATGATGTCGCTCCGCTGGAGCTCAATTACAATCTGCAATCGCTGTTTCTATTATGATATCGCTCCTCCAGAGCTTAGAGAATCCTAAAAAAAAATAGCAACAGAAATAAGAAATAAAAAACGGTCAAGCTTATTCAGGCATTAACATCATCCCTTCATCCCTTATCCCTTCATCCCTTTCTCCCAAACAGCTCCTCCACCTTCCTCTCCCGATAATCAAAAATGTGCTGCAACTTGGCATCGACAAATAGCTTAGAGGCCAACCATCCCAATGGTCCCCAACCCACGGCGTAGTGCACGGTATCCGTCATCCAAACTCCGCCTTCTGCTGCTTCAAAGAAATGCTGGTGGTGCCAAAAGGCATAGGGGCCAAAGCGCTGCTCATCCACAAACATCCGTCCCTCCTCGCAATGCGAAATCTCCGTCGTCCAGGACATGGGGATGTTCAACATGGGTTTGATCTTGTAGCGAATGATCATCCCGGGATACATCTTCTTGTTGGTCAAATCTGTGAGTATTTCAAAATGCAAATCATCAGGAGTGATGGCATTGAGGTTGATGGGGGACGAAAAAAAATCCCAAACTTTTTCCAATGGCTGGGGTATGAAACACTTGGTCTCGATCATTTTTACTTGCATGTTTATATAACAAAGACCCCTTTTTATTGTTCGCATCCCCTTATATTTGCTTGAATGCGTTGTCTGCTGCTCATATTCTCCTTTTGGCTGGTTCAACTGGTCACTTTTGCGCAGGATTGCTGGGTGTTTTTGTCTCCCAAATTGTCAAAAGAAGAATTGAAAACAGTTTGCGTTCAATCGCCCGTCGGTTATTCTTCATGGTTTCATGCAGCAGCCATCGAGCAATGGGACTTGTCTCAACCCCAACCCTGGTGGGTGGACTCCACTTGGTGCTATACACCGGATGTTATTGCCGTTGAAAGCATTGCCTCTTTCCCATTAAAAGACAGTCTGGTAGAGACTACGGATTCTTCATCAACCATTTACTACGAGCAGCTCACCATGATGCAAGGTGAACGTTGGATCAGTGAAGGGTTTTCGGGAAGAAATGTGGTGATTGGCGTGTTGGATGCCGGATTTGTTGGATTTTCCAATGATTCCATGTTTCAGCACATTATCCAAGAGGGTAGAATTTTGGATCAATATGATTTTGTAGAGAAAGACAAAATAGTGGAAAGGCAAAGTACGCACGGTACGGAAGTCATGGCCTGTTTGGCCGGCAAGGATCGGGTGCAACAATTGGGATTGGCCGTGAACAGTAAATTCCTTTTGGCACGCGCGGAGCAGGCAACTTCATCCCGATTGGTTCGTGAGGCAAGGTGGGTAGAAGCGTTGGAATGGGCGGTGTCCAAAGGTGCGCAACTCATTACATCTTCTTTGATTTACAGCAACCAATTGTACCGCCGTACACAAATGAACGGATCAAGCTTGATTTCTGCCGCCGCAGAGAAAGCTTTTTTAGAGAAGAATGTACTGGTGTTGAACAGCGCAGGCAATGCGGATCAAGGACCCTGGGAAATCATCGGTGCGCCTGGTGATGCTCCTCATGTGTTAACGGTTGGCGCTTGCGAGCCGAACGGTCTCAAATGTGATTTTAGTTCTGTTGGCCCCACTCATGATTTGCGAATGAAGCCCAATGTTGTAGCCAAAGGGGTAGTATTTGTATCATCTAACAACAACCTGTCCTACCAACAAGGTACTTCATTTTCATGTCCGTTGGTGGCTGGATTTGTAGCCTGCATGAAAGAACAGCATCCTGAATGGAGCGCAGCTGATTTGTTTGATCAAGTTCAAATTGCTGCTGATCTATATCCCTATTACGATTATGCCCATGGCTATGGCATTCCACAAGCTTCTTATTTTCTCAATCAAGAAGTGGATACTTTGGACGCTTACGAGTTTTTCACTGAGGATTTATCGGATCAATTAACAGAAATCAGAGTGGTTCATTGGTCACCTGTTACTACGGATAGCATTGAAAATGGCGAGCTTTTTTATTTTCACATTGAGAATGAAAATGGAGTCCTCCATGAATATTGGGTAGCTCAACCCAATGCTGAGGGCAGTTTGGGAATGTATGAATTCAAGAAACATGCTCCATGCATTGTGCGGGTGAGCAATAAAAAACAGATGGCAATATGGAAATACGAATGAGAAGTTGGTTGTTGTTTATTGTAATCATCATGACATCGCAGTTCCCTGGTTTGACGCAGAGTATCTTGTTGCACCGCCGTGTACCATCGGTTATCCAGCGGAATGAAGAGGATAGCGGAGAGAAGACATCTCCGTTCAATGCGAGAACGTTTTGTATTTTGACATATTTACCAATAGGGCAAGATGCTATTTTTTATTCGGCACCTGGAGCATCATTGCAATTTCAATCTGAAAATCGGGTAGTGTTCAAACAAAATCGACCTGTTGCCATTGGATACAACTCAGGAATCAAGTGGAGCATGCTGAGCATTGCGCAGAATGTTCAACAGCCGCTTTCTGGTGGTGCAGTTCACCGTTCCCAAACTTTGCAACAGTTTGCAGCTCCCTTGGGATTCTTCGTGCGTTTTAAGTTGTCTAATAATGGGGGTAGAATAGGAACTTTTATTGATCTGGGGTGCAATGGTTTTTGGAACTTTTCCAATGCATTGATTGTTTCTGATGCTCCAGATCCTAGTGCCAACCTCGGAGCACGACGCATCACCAGCACCTACAACCGATTGACCTACATCAACAAATGGGGTTATGAAATGGAGATGCGAATGGGGCGAGGCATATGGGCGGTGCACATTTTGTATCGGGCCAATAAATTATTCAAGTCTAGTCCTTTTGTTAATGATGGTGCGCGATTACCGGATCTTGCGCGGTGGCAATTGGGTGTTAACTTAAATTTTTGGAAATTCAAAAAGTCGAAAAAAGATGAAGATGAAATATAGTTTGTTGTGGTTGTTTTCCTTGACAACCAGTTTGATTTTTGCACAAGAGGGAATGTGGATTCCTTCAGAGTTGGACAAGGTGATTGCGGACATGCAATCCAAAGGATTGAAATTGCAGAGCCAAGATTTGTACAGCGTGGATCAACCCAGTTTGAAAGATGCGGTGGTATGGTTTGATATGGGCTGTACAGGTGAAATTGTCTCCAATGAAGGGTTGTTGTTGACCAATCACCATTGTGGTTTTGATTACATCCAGCAGCACAGTTCTGTGGAGAATGATTACCTCACCAAAGGGTTTTGGGCCATGTCCAAGCAGGAAGAGAAACCTTGCCAAGGATTGACCATCTCCATGGTACAGAGCATTGAGGAAGTGACCGCAGATGTCAGCGGAAGAATGGTAGGCGTGCAATCAGAGGAATATTCCAAGCGATTGAGTGATGTGAAATTGATGTTGGCCAAGGAAGGCAAATTGCCACAGGGATTTCAATGGAACAAAGAAGCCAGAGGACCTTTTGGGATGGAATGGCAAACAGCGAATGGAGAGTTTTCTTCCTTTATACGTGATTACAATTACGGTACAAGATTTTACCGCATTGTATTAAAAACCTACAGCGATATCCGTTGGGTGGGTGCTCCACCATCAGACATTGGTAAGTTTGGGGGTGATACAGACAATTGGGTTTGGCCCAGGCACACAGGTGATTTTTCTGTTTTTAGAATTTACGCGGGAGCTAACAATGAGCCTTCACCCTACAATGTGGAAAACAAACCTTACCAACCCAAGAAATTCTTCACGGTCAATGCCAAAGGGGTGCATGAAAATGATTTTACGATGATCTATGGTTTTCCCGGTCGCACAGAACATTTTCTCCCTTCCTCAGCCATTCAATTTGTCACCGAGAGCATGTTGCCTTTGCGCATTGAGATGAGAGAAGCCGCGATGAAAGTGCTCAAGGAAAGAATGTTCTCCTCTGACAAAGTGCGCATTCAATATGCTGCTAAGCAGAGCACCGTGGCCAATGCCTACATCAAGTGGAAAGGTGCTTTGCAAGGGTTGAACAAATTTGATGCAGTGAATTTGAAGAAGAAACAAGAAGAGGAATTGGCTGCCGTGATGCCCATCAAACCAGCCGTGGTCATCGACTCTTTGTACCGTGAATATGGAAGTTATTTGTTGGCCAATGCGGCATTTTCCGAGTTCATGAACAGCGGACCTGAGTTGTTTAGAATGGCCAATCGCATGAAAACAGTTTTGGCCACCAAAGAAAATTGGTCAACAACGGCAGCAGATAAATGGACCGAGTTTGAGTCGTTTTACAAGGACTTTGACGCCATGACAGAAAGAGATTTGTTGTTTGAGTTTGCTCCTTTGCTGACCAAGAAAGTCAGCGGTAAACTGGAAGGACAGATTTTCCGAGATTTGTTGAAAGAGAATGAAGATGACTGGGGGGGAGTATTGTACACCTTAATGGAGAACAGTCTGTTTGTTGATACGGAGCTGTTGAAGACGGCATTTTTAAAGGGAGATTTTAAACGAATCGAGAATGACCCTATTTATAAAACAGCCATAGCATTGTATGACCAGCATGCTATTGTGGTGCAACCAAAAGTACAATTGTGCAATGCAGAAATGGACAAGGCGTTACATCAATGGGTTCAGGTATTGACTTTGGCCAAGCATCCCGCTGTCAATTGGTGCGATGCCAATAGCACCTTGAGAATTGCCTATGGCAAAGTTCAAGGCAGCAAGCCGCGCGATGGTGTGGTCTATGATTATTACACCACCACGGATGGAATTGTTCAGAAGTTTCAATCAGGAAATTACGACTTCAACATCAGCGCCACTTTGGATTCGTTATACCGCAATGACATCTTTGGCAACTATGCAGAGAATGGTGAATTGCGCGTTTGCTATACTGGAAGCAATCACACCACGGGTGGCAATAGTGGCTCACCTGCGTTGAATGCGGAAGGTCATTTGGTGGGAATCAACTTTGATCGCTCTTGGGAAAGCACCATGAGTGATTATTTGTTTCAACCGACTATCTGCAGAAACATCATGGTGGACATTCGTTATGTTTTGTGGGTCATGGATGTTTACGCCAATGCGGATCATTTGATTCAGGAGATGAAAATTGTTCGATAATATTTTCTCGGTGTAACAACGGTTACAGAATTGGCAATGGGTATTGTCACAAATTTGCCGAAGAATCCTAAATTAAAATAGCGTATGGAGATTGTTGGCTACATGTTGTCCGTTCTTATTGGTGTTTCATTGGGCCTCATTGGTGGAGGAGGAAGTATACTTACTGTTCCTGTGTTGGTGTATGTTTTTGGAGTGGACGCTGTTTTGGCAACGGGCTATTCATTGTTCATTGTGGGAGCGACCAGTGCTGTGGGTTCTGTTCAATATTTTAAGAATGGATTAATCAATATTAAGACAGCCATTGTATTCGGAATCCCTTCCATTGTCGCTGTTTATCTTACTCGGTTGTTGATTGTTCCTATGATTCCAAGCTCATTGTTGACCATCGGTAGTTTCGAAGTGACAAAGTCCATTTTTTTAATGATTCTGTTTGCTTTGTTAATGATTGCAGCCTCATACAGCATGATTAAAAAAGGCAAGTCAGAACAACAAGATCAAGGGCCACAGGTATTCAATTATCCACTTATTTTTCTAGAAGGATCGGTAGTGGGTGTTTTGACAGGATTGGTGGGAGCGGGTGGTGGTTTTTTGATTATTCCAGCATTGGTTGTACTCTCAAAATTGCCCATGAAAGAAGCAGTAGGTACGTCATTGTTGATCATTGCAGCCAAGTCGCTTTTTGGATTCACCGGAGAGTTGGGACATACTCAATTGGATTGGACATTGTTGTTGACTGTAACAGCAGCAGCAATCGTGGGGATTTTCTTGGGTAGTAATTTGTCCAAGAAAATTGACGGAGCCAAATTAAAACCTGCCTTTGGGTGGTTTGTTTTGGTCATGGGAATTTACATCATCATCAAGGAAACAATGCGATGAAAGTATTCAATAGTCCCTGCGCCCTCTGCGGTTCCCTGGTGAACGCTGCGTTAAAAAGAATGAAACCCATGCTTGCATAAGGATCAAGTTGGTCGATGACTACAATCCGAAAAGGTGAACTACTTTTGCAGTATAAGTGAATAGAATAACATTAAGTATTAATTGAATTAAAAGACAAAATGAATATCGAGCAAATTTACACCGGATGTTTGGCTCAAGGAGCTTATTACATCACTTCCAACGGTGAGGCCGCCATCATTGATCCACTGCGGGAGACCCAGCCTTATATGGATCGTTTGACCAAAGACAATGTGAAATTGAAGTACATCTTCGAAACCCATTTCCATGCAGATTTCGTTTCTGGTCATCTCGATTTGAGTAAGCAAACCGGAGCCTCAATTGTCTATGGTCCAAATGCCAATCCTGAGTTTGATTGCATCATAGCCAAAGATGATCAAGTGTTCCAAGTGGGTGAAATTTCAATTGTGGCCTTGCATACGCCAGGGCATACGATGGAAAGCACCACTTATTTATTAAAGGATGCTTCCGGAAAGGATATTGCAATTTTCTCCGGAGATACTTTGTTCTTGGGTGATGTAGGTCGTCCTGATTTAGCTCAAAAAGCAGCTAACTTGACGCAAGAAGAATTGGCTGGTCATTTATATGATAGCTTGATGAATAAAATCATGCCTTTATCTGATGATGTTACCGTTTACCCGGCGCATGGCGCAGGTAGCGCCTGTGGTAAGAACATGATGAAGGAGACCGTGGACACCTTGGGCAACCAAAAGAAAATGAACTATGCGTTGAATCAACCCAACAAAGAGGCTTTTGTAGCAGCTGTTTTGGATGGTTTGACACCTCCTCCTGCCTATTTCGGAATGAATGTGGCCATGAATAAGAAAGGCATTGCCAGTTTTGATGATGTTAAGAACAATGGAATGCGGGCTTTAAGTCCTTCAGAATTTGAGGCCGCTGCGGAAGCAACAGGAGCTTTGATTTTGGATACACGACCCAGCACAGAGTTTTGGAAAGGGTTTGTTCCTCAGTCCATCAACATTGGATTGAATGGTGATTTTGCCCCTTGGGTAGGAGCCTTGATTGCGAATGTTAATCAGCCGTTGTTATTGATTACAACAGCAGGACAAGAAGAAGAGACAGTAACCAGATTGGCTCGTGTTGGATTTGATAACCAATTGGGACATTTGAAAGGCGGATTTGATGCATGGGTAAATGATGGAAAAGAGGTGGATATGATCAATCGAATTACGCCACAAGAATTTGCAGAACAGTTTTCTAAGGATGCCAAGGTGATAGATGTGAGAAAGGAAACAGAGTATGCGGCAGAGCATGTTGATGAGGCCTACAATCGACCATTGAATTTGATCAATGAGTGGACCAAGGACATCAACCCAGATGAGCATTTCTTTATTCATTGCGCTGGAGGATACCGAAGCATGATTGCTGCGTCTATTTTACAAGCAAGAGGATTTAGAAATTTTTCTGAGGTTGAAGGTGGTTTCAAGGCCATTGCAGAAACCAATGTTCCCAAAACGGATTTTGTTTGTCAAAGCAAAATGATGAAAGCATAAAAACAAAAGTGAAATGAACAACATGAAAGAGATCATAGAAAAAGGAGCGTTTTTAGTGGATGTTAGAACGCCAGAAGAGTTTGCAGAAGGGCATGTCAATGCATCGGTGAACATTCCATTGGATCAATTGGCCAATCAATTGGATGCTTTTCAAGGAAAAGAGAACATCATTGTTTTTTGCAGAAGTGGCGCTAGAAGTGGAATGGCCAAATCGATATTGGAGCAAGAAGGTTTTTCCAATGTAGTCAATGGCGGTCCATGGACCGCTGTTAAAGCATTGATTGATTAAAATCTTCAAAATGAAAATTCTTATTCCTACTGATTTTTCAATTCTTCCAGAGCATGCTTGGGTTTTGATCCAAAGGTTGTTGGCTGGGAAGAATGCAGAAGTTACTTTTTTGCATGTCCTTCAAGTTCCTGATACATTGACTTTGGATAATGATAAAAATTTTAATACCTGTGGTGAAATAGACATGGAGTATTTATTGTCTCAAAAGACAATGATAGAGAAAAAATTGTCGGTCATTGAGCAGGAGCACCATGGAGTTAAAACGGATTGGGTGACTGGTCAATTAACGGATGCCATAGCCCACTATGCAGCCGGTCATGATTTTGACTTGATTGCCATGGGGACAAATGGAGCTTTTGGTGTTGCAGGCGCTATTTCAGGAACCAATACCCAAGTGGTGGCCAGGAAATCACAAATTCCAGTATTGTCCCTGATGTGTGATCGTTCTGATTGGACTTTGAAGAATGTACTGTTTGTCAATGATTTCTCTAATCACTGTGAAGTAGATATGAAATGGCTGGAGACCATGTTGGATGCCGATAATAGCAACATGCATTTTTTACATGTAATCAATAATTCCCAGGTGGATGAGCATTTGGTTTTTTCCAACATGAAAGAGTACGCGGAAAAAATGGGATGGAGTGAAACGAAATTTCACACCATACAAGAAGCGAGAATTGAAGACGGTGTCATCCATTTCAATCAAAAGCATGACATGGATTTGGTTGTGATTGGTACTTATGGAAAGAAAAGTCTTTTCA
>CANGVU010000032.1 GCA_947457325.1 Flavobacteriales bacterium
AGCAAGAGTACGTGGCGGAGATGGAAGCCAATGGCATTGCTTACGAGCAAGGTCAGCATACAGAAGCATTGATATTGAATGCTGACGTTGTTGTCAAGAGTCCCGGTATTCCAGAAAAAGTAGCCATTGTTCAATCGCTCATGGCAAAAGGAATTCCTGTTGTATCAGAAATGGAGTTTGCATTTCCATACAACAAGGCAAAGACCATTTGTATCACTGGATCAAATGGAAAAACCACAACAACATTACTCACTTACCACATTTTGCAGAACGCAGGAGTAAAAGTAGGATTGGTTGGAAACGTTGGAAAGAGGGTTGCGAGACAGTTGATTGGTGAGCAGCCCGGTTGGTTTGTTTTAGAACTGAGCAGCTTTCAGTTGGATGGCATGTTTCAGTTCAAGGCGGATATAGCCATTCTGACCAATATTACTCCAGATCACTTGGATCGCTATGAGTACAAGATGGAGAATTATGTGGCCTCCAAGTTTAGAATTGATCAAAATCAAACTTCAGCTGACTATTTCATCTTTAGTCAAGACGATCCAGAGACTCAAAAGTATTTGTCTCAAAATACAATAGGTGCAACGATGATTCCTTTCACTCTAAATGACATTTCAGAGGGAAGTGAGTTTGAAGGCGCCTTTGTTCAAAATGAAAACATCAACATCAACATCCATAAAAACCCAGTAATTATGAAAATCACTTCATTAGCTTTGAAAGGAAAGCACAATTTGAACAACTCAATGGCAGCAGGAGTAGCAGCCAGAATTCTTGACTTGCGCAAGGAAGTAGTTCGTGAGAGTTTAGAGAACTTTGAGAATGTAGAACACCGTTTGGAGTTTGTTGCCAAGGTTCATGGCGTTAGCTTTATCAACGACAGTAAGGCTACCAATGTCAATTCAGCATGGTATGCTTTGGAGAGCATCAATACCCCAATCATTTGGGTTGCAGGTGGTCAGGATAAAGGAAATGATTACAATGAATTGTTGCCATTGGTTTCTAAGCGTGTTAAGGCCATCATTTGTTTGACCAAGGACAGCAGCAAGATCAGAAAGGCTTTTGAAAAAGTTGTAGATACCATTGTTGATTCGACCGATGCTGAGCATACAGTTCGTGTGGCTTATGAATTGGCCAAAGAAGGTGATACTGTTTTATTGTCTCCTGCATGTGCAAGTTTTGACTTGTTTGACAACTATGAAGATAGAGGTCGTCAATTTAAAAAGGCTGTAAAAGGTTTGTAATTGTTCTTATTATGTTTCGCTATTTAAAAGGAGATAAGGTTATCTGGATGGTGGCATTGCTGCTGACCGTGGTGTCTATTCTTGCTGTTTATAGCGGAATTTCAACCTTGGGAAAAGATGCAGAGGGTAGTTTCGGTGTGCTGAGAAGACACATGGTTATGCTACTGGGTGGATGGGCCATTATGCTTGTCGTGCACCGCATTGACTACCGATATTTTTCTAAGTTTTCTCAATTATTGATTTGGGTTACGGTGGGACTTTTGGCCGTAACCCTTTTGTATGGCGCCAATATCAACAATGCAGATCGCTGGTTAAAGATTCCTGGTTTGGGCATTTCTTTCCAAACCAGTGATTTGGCGAAAGTAGTATTGTTGGTTTATTTGGCGAGAATGCTCACTTTGCGACAAGGGGAGTTTGGTGATTGGAAAAGAACGTTTTGGCCGATTGTATTGCCCATTGCATTTGTTTGTGGTTTGATCTTTCCAGCCAATTTTTCTACCAGCGCGATGTTGGGATTGGTTTGTTTTTTAATGCTACTTGTTTCCGGTTATCCATGGAAGTTTTTATTGACCATCATAGGAAGCGTGGGTTTGTTGTTGACCATGGTTGTGGCCATTGGTGAGTATGGACCTGAAAAGATTTTGCCTCGCTATGACACCTGGAAGAATAGGATATTGAACAAAGTTGAAGGCGACGCAGAAGGTAATTACCAAGCGGATTTGGCCAAGTATGCCATCTATTCAGGGGGATTGATTCCCAAAGGACCCGGCACAGGATCCTCTCGGAATTTTATGCCCCACCCTTATTCGGATATGATTTATGCTTTTATCATAGAAGAGTATGGATTGGTCTTTGGTGGATTATTGTTGATTTTTGTTTATCTCATTTTTTATTTCAGAGCTGTCAGAACAGCATTGACTTGTCCTTCTCGCTTTGGACAATTGATGGTCTTTGGATTGTCTTCCATTATTGTAATTCAAGCATTGATCAATATGTCGGTCTCCGTCAGTTTGTTTCCTACAACAGGACAGCCGCTGCCTTTGATTAGTTTGGGTGGTACTTCAACACTGTTTACATGTTTATCCATTGCCATGATCATCAGTGTAACCAGAGGGAAGGGTGAAGTAGATGAAGATCAATTTATCGAAGAAAATCCCATGTCCGAGGTTCAACATGCTCAATAAAGTAGTTATATCAGGTGGTGGAACAGGCGGGCATATTTTCCCCGCCATTGCCATTGCGCAGGAATTGGAAAGACAGCATCCCAATGTTCAGATTTTGTTTGTTGGTGCCAGGGGGCGAATGGAAATGGAGAAGGTTCCACAATTTGGTTACAACATCGTTGGCTTACCCATCGCAGGCATTCAGCGAAAGTTGAGTTGGAAGAATTTGTTGCTGCCTTTCAAGATTCTATGGAGCTTGATTTTGGCCATCAAACTGATTTGGCAGTTCAAGCCCGATGCGGTAATTGGTGTAGGTGGATATGCGAGTGGCCCAACTTTATGGGCTGCTAATGCCTTGGGGAAGAAAATATTTATCCAAGAGCAAAATTCATTTGCAGGCTTAACCAATAAAATATTGTCAAAAAAGGCAACCCGCATTTTCACCGCTTATCCAGGAATGGAGCGTTTTTTTCCAAAGGATAAAATCATACAAACAGGTAATCCAATTCGGTTTATTTGGGACAACGATCGAAATCCAAAGAATGAGGCATTGGCGCATTTTGGATTGCAAGAAGGAAAGAAAACCATTTTGATGGTAGGCGGTAGTTTGGGTGCAAGAGCCATGAATCAGACCATGGAGGCCCATTTGGATGCGCTATTGGAGTTGAATGTGCAAGTTATTTGGCAAACAGGGAAAAATTATTTGCCGCAAAGCAAATGGAAGGATAAGTCAGGACTATGGGTTGGACCATTTATCCATGAGATGCACCAAGCCTATGCTGCAGCCGATATCATCGTAAGCAGAGCTGGTGCGATGTCGGTTTCTGAATTGTGCTTGGTGGCCAAGCCAACTGTTTTTGTGCCATCACCTTATGTTTCTGAGGATCATCAGACGCACAATGCCATGGCTTTGGTGAATGATAAAGCTGCATTGATGATTAGAGAGAAAACACTTTCAGAAATGTGGTTGTCAACATTGAAAGACTTGTTGGAAGGAAAAGTTGACGTGGCATCCATGACCAAGAACATGCAGCAATGGGCTAGGCCAAATGCAAGTGCAGATATCGTAAACCAATTGAAGAAGGATTGTTATGGAACATAAACAATGGGGCAAAGAAACCATTTTTTATTTTTTAGGAATTGGTGGAATTGGCATGTCAGCCTTGGCCAGATTCTTTCACGCCAAGGGTCATATTGTTATGGGATACGATCGCACCAGCACACCATTAACGCAGCAATTGGAGCAAGAAGGAATTGACATCACTTATGAAGATGATCTACTGCACTTGCCTTCATTGATTCGGTTAACTCCCGTAGAAAAGATATGGGTATGTTATACGCCCGCCATTCCCCAAGATAGCTTGCTGAAGAATTATTTTGTACAGAATGGATTTCCCATGATGAAGCGCAGTGTTCTTTTGGGAAAAATAACGGAGCAATACCATACCATTGCCGTTGCAGGTACCCATGGCAAGACAACTACTTCATCAATGATTGCATTCCTTTTGAATGAAGTAGGTTTTAAAGTCAACGCTTTTTTGGGAGGGATTTCCGCCAATTTTCGTTCCAACTTGGTATTGGCGGACAGTGATTGGGTAGTGGTAGAAGCGGATGAGTTTGATAGAAGTTTTCTAACCTTAACGCCCGAGTGGGCTGTGGTAACTGCAGTTGATCCCGATCACCTTGATATTTACGGTGATGCAGCCACATTTGAGAAGGGTTTTCAAGATTTTTCGAAGAAGATTAAACCCAACGGACAACTTCTTGTACAATTTGAAGTCGCCACTGATTTTAATGGATTGGCTGAGCATACAGCTGTTGTTCATTATGGAATAACGAATAAGACAACAGTGGAATGTCGCGCGGAGAACATTGTTGTTCAAGATGGTAGGTTTGTATTTGATTACAAAGGAACAATCAATATTGATGGGATAGTTTGCGGATTATCCGGACGACACAATGTTGAAAATTCGGTGGCGGCCATCACCATTGCATTGGCCTGCGGAGGTGAACCAAGCGACATAAAAAAGGCTATGTCAGCTTTCAAAGGAGTAGGTCGAAGGTTTGAACGCATCCTAGATGAAGAAGGAGTAGTGATGATTGACGATTACGCCCATCATCCCACAGAATTGAATGCGGCAATTACGAGCGCAAGGATGTTATTTCCAGGAAAAAAAATAGGGGGCATTTTTCAACCCCATCTTTTTTCTCGGACAAGGGATTTTTTAGATGGATTTGTTTCTTCCTTATCGGCCCTGGATGGCTTGATTTTACTGCCTATTTATCCGGCAAGAGAATTACCAATTCCTGGAATTGATTCACAATTGATACTTGATAAGATTTCGCTTTCGGATAAAAAGTTGTTGGAAAAAAGTGAATTATTGGAGATTGGAATACCTGCGGATTGGGAGGTGGTTTTGGTGTTGGGAGCTGGGGATATTGATCAGCTAGTAAAACCATTGGCAGTGCAATTAAAACAAAGAGAAAAGTAGCAATGGGACAGAAGAAAATAGCATGGAAGAAAGTGGGGGTAGCCCTGCTTTATCTGCTATTGTGTTCAACTGTTATTACCCTAATGGCTTTTTCCAATGCGCATCAAGGTCAGTTGAAATGCTGGCAGGTATCTGTCAATATTCAAGAGGCTGATTCAGGATTTGCATTATTAGATGCTTTGGAGATTCAGCAGATATGTGAGGAGTCCAATGGTGGATTAATGGGTAAGATTGGTGAGCAAATCGATTTGGCTGGTATGCGAAGATCTTTGTTAACCAATCCATACGTTAGAAAAGCTCAAGTGTATCAGACATTGGATGGTCGTTGTAATATTGATGTTGCTTTGCGTAAGCCCATTGCGCTCATCATGGATCAGTTTGGCTCGCAGTTTTATTTGGATGAGGAAGGTGCATTATTGCCGATGAAAAAAGGTGCGTTGGCTGACGTTCCCATTTTTTTAGGTGATTTCAGTGCGTCGTTATTGCCAGAGGATATTTTTCATGATGACCAAGCCAATGCTTTTCATCAAAGCATTTATTGGATGGCTAAATCGATTCAGTCTCACCCATTGTGGAATGCACAAATAGACCAAGTTTACTGGAAAGGTCCAGTAGGATGGAGAATTATTCCAAGGATGGGAAATCAAGAGATATGGATAGGTGATAGTCAAAATTTTGACATCAAGATGAAGAATCTTTTTGTGTTTTATAGCAAAACGTTGCCCAAAATAGATTTGGATCAATATGCGATTTTGGACGCGCGTTTTATCAATCAAATTGTAGGAATTAAAAGAAATTATATCGCACCATGAAAAACGAAATTATCGTAGGACTGGACATTGGAACCACCAAGATTGCCTGTATCGTAGGACGTTACGATGAGCACGGAAAAGTAGAAATTTTGGGCATCGGCAAATCAGAAAGTGTTGGTGTACAACGTGGCGTAGTTGTGAATATTGACCGCACAGTTGAGTCCATTAAAAAGGCCGTGAGTCAGGCTTCTGAGAAAAGCAACGTTGATATTAAAATTGTCAATGTTGGTATCGCAGGACAACACATACGCAGCACCCAACATCAGGCTACGCGCACCAGAAGCAGCATGGACGAGGAAATTTCGCAAGTGGATATTGATATCATGACGCAGGATATTCGACGTATTCCTGTTGCTCCCGGTGAAGACATTATTCATGCGTTGCCCCAGGATTTTACAGTCGATCAAGAGTCGGGAATTAAAGATCCAATTGGAATGGCAGGCATCCGAATGAAGGCCAATTTCCATGTGATCACAGGACAGATTTCTCAGATCAATAATATTTACCGTTGCGTAAGAAAGGCCGGTTTGGAAGTTGCTAAATTGACTTTGGAACCATTGGCGAGTTCAGCTTCTGTATTGACAGATGAGGAGATGGAAGCAGGAGTTGCATTGGTAGATATTGGTGGTGGTACAACAGACATTGCAATTTTCCATGATGGAATAATTAGACATACTGCAGTAATTCCTTTTGGTGGAAACATCATTACGGAGGACATCAGAAATGGTTGTTATATATTACCAAAATATGCGGAAGTGTTAAAAGTGAATCATGGATTTGCTTTGGAAGAAGCGGTGAATCAGAATGCGGTTATTGCAATTCCTGGCTTGGCAGGACACCCCAGAAGAGAGATTTCTACATTGCGATTGACGCAGATCATTCAAGCGCGCATGGAGGAGATTTTGGATTACGTGCATGGTGAGATTGTTTCTTCCGGTTTCTCCAAACAATTGATTGGCGGCATTGTCATGACTGGAGGTGGTGCACAATTGCGACACATGAAGCAGTTGGTTGAGTACCATACAGGAATGCATTGCCGTGTAGGTTATCCGCATTTCCACGTATCTTCATCTAAGGATGATGCTACTAAATTGACACCGATATTGTCTACCGGTGTTGGATTGCTGATGACCTATGAGAACAATGAAGTGCAAAGAAATTTGTTTCAAGAAACAGTTTCAGCACCGTTGATTGAAGAAGTAGTTGAGGAAATCAAGGTGGAAATGAATGATGTTCAATCTGAAACCAAGGTGGAGGTTGAAGAAACAATGGTTAATGCCAAGGCCAAGAAGAAAGGAGGCATCATGGAGTCGCTGGATTGGTTGAGACAAAAATTAGAGAATCAATTCAAGGATAACATTGAATAAGATAATAGGTTAGGTTAATTAGATGATAAGAGCCCCCAGTGATGGGGGCTCTTGTTTTGAAAAGATTTATTTGTCATTGTCTATGGTTAGATGAAGAATTGAAATTGAAGTATTAATCCATTCCTCCTGCCTGATTCGACTGGTTTCCCACCAACCGAAGTAGTTTCAAAAATCGGTCTATTTTGCACGCCAAAGGTGATTTTGGTTTTGTTTTGATCAATCAACCAATTGATTCCACCTTCATGGGAGGTGAAGGTGTTTTTTATACCATCGAATTCATTTTTTTGACCGTTGTAAAATAATTGCAGTGTTCCCCATTTTTTTAGCAAATCACTTTTGAATAAATAGGCCATTTGGAAAAATTGCGTGATTCCCGAACCAATAACTGGAAAGGAGTTTCCATAACCTCCAAATGAAGTTGAGGATTTGGTTCCATTCATTGGATTCATGATGCCAATGCTTCTGACATATTGTGGTCCAAAGTCCTGATAACTTAACGCGCTGTATATGCTCAAGGCGTTTTTCTTTTCTTTGTTGAGAGGTTGCTCAAAGAACACATCCAAGCTCAATAGGGTTAAGTCATGATAGCTGGTATCTGTTTGGGTAGCCTCTTTGGACCAAAGGGCGTTCTTTTGGTGCATAAAGCCCAAACCGATATTGAGGATTTGCTTGTTACCCAAATAAGTGCCAGGAAGATAAGCTGTTGTGTTGGTTTCGCTTTCTTTGAATGACCAATAGCAATAACCATGAACTTGTGGATTAGAGTAAAAAGGTGTAAAACTGCTGATTGCAGATAATGGACCATTGGTTGCGCTGGCTTGATTGGCGGTCATGGGTTTACTCACTGCCAAACGGTAATCCAGTTTTCCCAATTTACCTTTGGCGAAGAAGCTGAATTTCCTGAGGAATTGATCAGTGACATCATTGGTAGCCTGTTGGTATAAAGGAGTGTCAAATCCAAGTATACTGGCCGTTGCAGGAGCGGAGAACCGCATGTAACCGCCCCAGCCCGTTAATCCCATTCCCATTGTTAGCTTTTGATCAATGAAATTGATTTCTCCTGAAACATCATGAAAGAAAATTCCTTGTTTTCTTGTAGTGTTAAAAGACAAATTGTTATTTCCTAATTGGGCGTAAATAAAAGTGCGTTTGTTGGGTTTGATCATGATTTGAGTTCGAACCCTTCGGAGCCCCATATCCCAGATATTGTCTTGGTGGTTGCCATTCAATTGAGCCCCAGGATTGGTGGAGGTCCAGCGGCTCCAACCTTGCATTAAGAAAGTGGTTTTGATGTAGGATTCGCCCGTTGCATCAAAGTTGTGTTTTAATTCCTGGGCTTCAAGCAAAACACTGATGAGAATCCCCAGCAGTGAAA
>CANGVU010000033.1 GCA_947457325.1 Flavobacteriales bacterium
CACCACATGGAGCTCTTTCGATACGTTGGTAAACCATGGGAACCTGAATTCTTGAACCAATCTGTATTGAAAGCGATTTCTGTTTTTGAAGAAGATTTTCACCTGCGCGCACAATTGAGAAATCTTCTTTCTCAACCCTAAAGATTTCAGTTTGCAACAAGGTTCTTCATGTATTTTTGGTGCATGAAAAAAATCCTGTATTTTTCTTTCTTGGGTCTAGCACTGTTGTCTTGTAGGTCAAAGAGGTATGTTGCTAATGTTGACGAATATGCCTATTTGGATTCAGCAATGGTCAACGAGGCGCCTGTATCAACAAGACCTAAATTATTGATTGGTATAACTGTGGATCAAATGCGCTATGACTATTTGCAGCGTTTTGAGCAAGATTTTCAATTGGACCCCGGAGGTTTTCCCAGATTGATTTTCGAAGGACTTTCCAATTCCAATACGCATTACAATTACGTGCCAACGTATACAGGGCCAGGGCATGCGAGTATTTTTACTGGAACAACTCCTGCAACGCATGGAATAATCGCCAATGATTGGTATGATAAAAAAAGAAATGCCCTTCAATATTGCGCCAAGGATACCAATGTGGTTGGGGTTGGGACATTGAGTGATGCTGGTAAAATGTCGCCCATTCATTTGCTGTGCACCACCATTGGTGATGAATTGAAACTGTCTTCCAATGGGAAGTCCAAGGTTATCGGAATCAGTTTAAAAGACAGAGGAGCCATTTTACCCGCCGGTCGATCGGCAGACGCTGCCTATTGGTACATAGGAGGTAAGGAAGATGTTTGGGCTACGTCGTCATGGTATGGCATGAAGGAACTGCCCAAATGGGTTCAAGATTTTAATGCCAAAGGATATGGGGCAGAGGCATTGAAGAAAGAATGGCAATTGTTGTATCCTGACAGCATTTACAATGAAAGTTTGCCCGATAACAATCCGTATGAAGCCCCCTTCAAAGGATTGATTAAACCCGTTTTCCCTTACAAGCTATCTGAACTTTCTAATTTCAACAATCAATATGACTTGCTAAAGGCAACGCCTTTTGGCAACACCATGACCGTTGAATTTGCAAAGGCTGCAATAGAAGGGGAGCGTTTGGGTCAGCGCCAAGATGTGACAGATATGTTGTGCATGAGTTTTTCTGCTACAGACTATGTGGGTCATCAATTTGGTCCGCACAGCAGAGAAACCCAAGACACCTATTTGAGATTGAACAGGGATCTGAGCCATTTCATCAATTATTTAGACAGCATCATCGGTAGAGATAACTATTTGATTTTTCTCTCCGCCGATCACGGAGCCGCCAACAACCCCGCGATGATGATGGATAAAAATCTGGCTGCTGGAAACTTTGTATCCGACAGAATAGAAGAGTTTTTGGAAAATAAACTGATTGAGAAGTATGGTGCCGGAGATTGGGTTATCAATGAGTCCAATCAAAACGTGTTTTTAAATCGTGAGTGGATTGAGCAGAAGAAATTGTCTTTAAAGTCCATACAACAAGAGGTGGCCATTTGGGCGTGCTCATTTGAAGGCGTTCATTCAGCATACACCCATGCTGAATTGTCTTACAGTATTGCGCGAGAGGATTTTGCAGAACGTGTTCAGCGAGGGTTTGATCAACAGCGTTCAGGAGATGTGATTTATGTGTTGAAACCAGGATGGATTGAGTATGGTAAACAAGGCACAACACACGGTTCCGGATATGAGTATGACACGCATGTCCCCTGCATCGTATTTGGCAATATTTGGAACTGTAATTTGCCCGAGAATGCTTTTAATCGAATGGTCAATGAATCCCTGTCCATTACAGATATTGCCCCGATCATTTCAGATTTGATGAATATCACTCGACCATCGGGATGTTTGAATAGCCTCAAGAAATAATGAATCAATATTACATTGGGCCTTCTTTGTCTGACCCCGAGAAGGCTTTCCAAATTGAAATACATTTGGATATACCTGAAGGTGTGTCTGATTTGTTTTTCCCCTATTGGCGGCCGGGAAGGTATGAGCCTGGGAATTTCGTAAAGTGGTCAAGAAATTTGGTTATTCAAGGTGAAATTGAAAGTTTGAACGTGCAAAAGATTCAGCCCAATCATTGGTTGCTAAAATCACCGGCGGCTCAGCGCATTAAGATTTCCTATGAATGGTGTTTTCATGAACTCAATGCCGGAAGCAGTTTCATGTCGTCGGAATTGTTTTATGTCAATCCAGTCAATTTGTTTTGTTTTTTAAGTCAAAGTGAGCAAGAGGAGATAGAGCTTTTAATCGAAGTCAATGAAGGTTGGAAATACGCTGGAGGTCTACCGGTGAATTGGCAGCAGGACAAGAAAAGATGGTTGTTAAAGGCATCCTGTTTTGATCAATTGGCAGATAGTCCTTTTGCCTTTGCCCCAGTCATTTCAAAATTTCAATGGATCTCAGAGGAGGTAGAATTCAACTGTCATAGCATTGGCCAATTACCCATGCCGTGGCGTGAAGGTGATTATTCTTCCATGATTCAATTCACAGATTTTCAAGTGAAAATGATGAATGGATTTCCAGTGAAGGATTATCATTACATCTTTATTTTCACACCACACAGAATGCGCCACGGGGTAGAACATTGTAACTCTACAATGATTGTGATGGGGCAAGGGGATGTTAGTGATGAAGTATTTTATGACGAAATATTGTCGATAGCATCACACGAACTATTTCATACTTGGAATGTCAAGTATTGTAGACCAAAAGATCTTTTGCCTTACGATTTTACCCAATCGCAATACAGTGGCACTGGTTTTATCACAGAAGGGATAACTACCTATTACGGTGAGTTGATGTTGTGGCAATCGGGAGTTTGGTCTTGGGAAAAAATGGCCAATTGCATTTTAGATTGGTTCAACATACATTTGAATAATCCAGGTAGATTTTCCTCTTCTCTAATTGATAGTTCAATTGATACTTGGATTGATGGTTACGTAAAGGGTACACCAGGAAGAAAAGTGTCCATTTATAATGAAGGGGCGCTTTTGGCATTTCTTACCGATGTGTTCATAATAAAATCTACCTCCGGCAAGAAGTCACTTGACGATGTAATGCGAGCGATGTTATTGAATTTTAATACCCAAACGAGAGGATATACAATAGATGATTATTGGCATACAGTTGAAGACATAGCTGGAGCAGTCCCATCACAGTTAATCTCTTTGTGCAGCCAACCGGAAGATTATGCATCTGAAGTTTTAACTGCCCTGGAATGGATTGAACAAAAATGCCGAATAAATACCTCAGAGAGTGGTCGATTGGAAGTAGTAGCCATCGCTCTGCAAGAGCACAACAAATTAAGCAATAGACATTGTTAGATATCGTTGTGAGCAACTTTGAAATGCCTTGTTTTTTTGAAACGATTCATTGAAAAAAGAAATATTTATATTTCTGAATTTCTCCCATTTACAAGGAATATCAATTTCATCTATTCTTTGATAAACTGAATGATTTTTTTGGATCCATTCATTTTGTCTTGAATGACAGCAACGTAAACGCCTTTGCTCCATGCACGAATATCCACGGAAGTTTGATTTCCAATAAATCCTTTGGAATCTACTTTTTGACCCAAGATATCGAAGAATTCTACTGTATTATTCAATGATTCTGAGATGATTTGAATTTGCTCTTGTGCAGGATTGGGAAACAAGTGAGCTTCAAAAGATTCTAACGATTGTGTTGAATTGACAATGGTGGTGTCCTCTTCAAAATAGGCAGTGAATACAAGACTGTCCTCAGCGACTAGACCATTCCAAAATGCACTTAATGTGTCTTCGATAACATTGTTTACTCCCCAGTGACTAAAATGATAGCCTTCTTTTGCATTTGCAAGGATGTCAATGTCAACATCTTCATAGTAATAGCCGTTCCAAGTGCTATCAGAAATGTTTAATGTGTTCAAATGGATTTCTCCAGCTCCCGTTGGCTCAATGTTCAGGGTTATCTCCCTCGGAGAGCCCAATCCCATGACGCTTTGTATTTGTCCTCTGATGTTCTGAGACTTGCACAACAGTTCTTCACGTAATTGTAAATGTCTGTTGTAGTAATCGTTCATCCAACCCCCAACATTCCAAGGATCTCCCCAACGTTGGTATTCATTGGGCATCTCAGGAGTCCAGATATTAAAGAAATTATTTTCCACTTCCAATAATCTTTCAATACGGTAACTTGAATTTAATACATCCGCATAGCGATTGATGAAGTATCTCCTGTATTGAGGGTTGGCTAAACTTTGCCACCATGGTCTGATGAATGGATTGTCTTGACCATTGCCCATAGCATGCTCCAAACCATTGGAATTGCAATCACTCCAACCGTTCGGTTGTAAACTCAATTCCAAATCAATTGTTGCAAATCGCCATTTGTTCAATGTTGAGTCGCTGCGGTGAATTTTAATGTTGTTGTAAGGCCAGTCATAATTGGTGACAAAAGTTTCACCAATGATGTAATCCGTGAGGTAGGTCATGTCAAACAACGAATCCAATTTGTTCATGTAATCCGGTGCTGTCGGATCAAGTCCCCAAACATAACCAACGTCATTCCAGTAATGATTTACATCTCCAGCTGTTGCGCGCAACACACCGCCATTCCAATAGCTCAAGGACAGAACGTCCATGCTGTTTTTGGATCCTTTGTCTTGATGTTTAAAATACTCTTCATCTAATTTCTCCCGCATTTCATACAAGCCAAAGTATTGACCATTCAGGTATACACTAACCGGACGCATGGTGGAATAGTAGCCATTATTGGCACGGGTTGTCATTTCAGTCAATGAGGCATCCTTGTATGGAAGTTGCAACCATTGATTGCTTCCGTTTCGGAAATAGAGCCTGTCGTAGTCTGCACGTTCTGGTTGGTGAGGTATGAGGGGAAGTAGCACTGGAGTTTCACTGAAGATTGATTTTGCAAACTCCAAACGAAAACTATGCTGCGGATGGGATCGGCTTCCTCCCGCACCTCCATCAATTTGCATGGCAGCTTGTCTTGAGAATACCCATTGGTGTTGTGCGGTGGAATCAAAATAGTCCATTTGCGCATACTTCTCCCAATCTTGCCACCAGTTGTCAAAGATGCCGTTTTCACCGTACAGATTAGTTGCATCGGTAGTCACACTAACGATTGGGGTGGAATGATTGACATTAATCAAGTAACTAGCACTGGTCATCTCACTGGGTAACATTCCTGTGATAAATGACTTGGCCCTCACGACTGTGGATTGAAAAATGGGAATAGAAATGCCCGACCACAAATTGTCATTGACGGTAGGCTCATTTCCGTTGGTAGTGTAATAGATAGCTGATCCATTGGGATTGGTGTCATATAGGTCAACGGAAAGTAGCCCGCTGTAAACGCCTGAATTTTCAGATAAAATGGGTGCGCTAGCCATGCCGTTAACGATTACGTCGTTGCTGTTAAAATCACCTGGATTGGGCGTGGAGAAGGTAAGCTCATTGCCAATGCCATTCGGAATTCTTCCCTGACTAATATTATAAGTGGGGCAGTTGACGTAAAAATCATTTACCAATTGCCCTTGCGGATTAAACAAATACAAGGAATCTCCAGATGAACTCAACCCAAAATTGGTATGAAAATGAGCGCCCTCATTGTTGATGAATTGATTGGTCATTTCCATCTGTCCAACTTGCTTAACCTGAACGTTGAAGTAGGTATATAATGTTGGATCTGTGTAGTTAACATCAAAAGAAATCTGTTGTATTTCTCCAGGAACAATTCCCGCCGCACTCAATTCATCTGCTCTAAGCATGAACTGATTCCTTGCTGCCCAATACCAATTTCCGTAGGGTGCCGGATAGTCCGTTGTGCCATTGACATAATCATAGTTACCAATCGTGACACCATTGATTTTCATCACCGGTCTTATGCTGTGCAAATCACCAGTTTGAGCTCCACAAATCCCGTCACCACCATCTTGAACAGCAACAACGGCACTTGGAAAGGTGGTGTAAGTTTGATTGAAAATGCTGTTTACGGTGTAACCTGCATTGCTGTAAGAGCAGGTGTTGATGACCAAATTGCTTACACCGTCCCACTGATAAGGAGTTGAGAAGATGTGGTCATTCCAACCATTCTGAGGGATGAATCCATCGGTTCCATGAACAAAAGTAAAAGGCTCAGAGTATTGTCTATTCTTTCCACTGCAGAATACAACTAAATATTCATTGGGTTGCAATAAATATTGCCCAAATACAAATCCGGACAGTGCGCTATTACTCTTATTCAATTGATAACCATTGAGATTGATAACTTCAGTTCCGTTGTTATAAAGTTCAACCCAATCCTGCGCCTCGGCATCCTCATCTAACAGCTGGCTGAAGTTCCTATTGGAAGCCTCATTGATCACCAGTTGAGCATATGCATGGTAATAAGAGCAATTTAAAACAGCAATGATTATTGCCGACAGCCAATATTTTAATTTCGAATTCATGCTAAGTAAGGATTGGGTTTTTTCAAATCTACTGTATTATTTCCTTCGGGTTTGGCTATTCACTATTTAATTGTGAAAAACTATATGGACCCTTGGACAATTTTATGCTTTTTTTTTCTTTGTTTTGAAAAGTAGGAAAGATTGTTTATTTTTAAACCTTGTTTGGGATATGAAAAAGTGGATTGCAGCTCTTGGTTATGTATTGGCAATGATGGTATTGTTCGTTGGAAATACCGCTATGGTTTCTAATGTTTCATTTCAGGATAACCAGGTTCCAGTAGATTCACTTTTGGATACTACAGCTTTGGTTTGGGGAATTGATTTGTCTCATCATCAAAAACAAGTTGACTGGGATCAGATTGAATGCCAAAAGCCTTATTTTATTTTTTTCAAAGCTACAGAGGGCACTACTCACGTCGATCGTTTGTATCACAAATACAAATTCGAAGCTGCAGAACGTGATATCAAAGTTGGATCTTATCATTTCTTTTCATACACGACTTCAGGTAAAGACCAGGCCTTGCATTTCTTAAAAACCGCGCACATTCAAAAAGGTGACTTGCCTCCAGTTTTAGATGTAGAGTTTAAGAAAGAGATGCCCAACTCTGCTTGGATATCTAAAAATGTAAAACAATGGGTTGATTTGATTGAAGATTCTTTGGGTGTTAAGCCAATCATTTATTGCCCTTGCAGAATGTACAATGATCATTTGGAAACCGTGTTGAGCGACGAGTACCATCTTTGGATAGCTGATTACAGAAAAAATCCTCCAGGATGCAATTGGACTTTTTGGCAAAAAACAGATCGTCACCGTTTGACTGGTATTGCAGGCAATGTGGATTACAATGAATTCCGAGGCAATATCCTTGAACTGAATGAAATTCTGATTGATTAAAAATCAATGAATAGAACATGAAACGACCGAAAGGTCGTTTTTTTATTTCCAAAACAATGAATATCAAAAGAATCGTTTTCATGGGAACCCCAGAGTTTGCTGTAACTTCTTTGCAGGCTTTGGTCAGTGCCAAATTCAATGTTGTTGGCGTTGTGACTGTTCCTGATAAACCCGCTGGTCGTGGTCAAAAAATACAACAAAGCGCCGTGAAAATTTTTGCGGACAGTCATCAATTGCCAACGCTTCAGCCCATTAAACTTAAGGATCCAGATTTTCTTGCATCCCTTGCTAACTGGCACGCAGACCTTTTTGTTGTAGTAGCATTTAGAATGCTTCCTGAAATTGTTTGGAAAATGCCAGTCTTGGGTACCATAAATCTTCACGGCTCGTTGTTGCCCAAATACAGGGGAGCCGCGCCCATTCATTGGGCAGTTGTTAATGGAGAACATGAGACAGGAGTTACGACTTTTTTTATCAATGAACAAATTGATACAGGTGATGTCATTGAAAGAACGGTCATTCCAATTGGTCCCGATGAAACGACAGGAGAACTGCACGATCGCATGATGCTCATCGGCGCCCAAACCCTTTGTCATACCGTTCAAATGATCTTAGATGGTTCCGCGCAATCACAAGAACAATTGGATAGCGAAGCTTGTCACGCTCCAAAACTGTCGCGTGAAATTGCTCAAATCAACTGGAACAATGCGGGTTTAACCATTCACAATTTCATCAGAGGGATGTCACCATATCCTTGTGCTTGGACCATATTCAAGGATAAAACCTTAAAAGTATTTCAGGGCCATTATGAAATGTCAAATGATGTCGGTCTTTCGCAGGAAATAGGAGAATTGAAAGATGGCAAGTTGCGTTTTCGAACCACCGATGGTTGGTATTACCCAACTGAAGTGCAATGGGAGGGG
>CANGVU010000034.1 GCA_947457325.1 Flavobacteriales bacterium
AATTTTGGTTTTCTTTTGGGAGGCAACGACTGTTGAATTGTTCACCTGAATCTCGGTACTCGCATTCATTTTCTGATCAACTGGAGATACGGCGGGTGTTGCAATTGTTCTTGTTTCATTTGCTTCAGATCTGAATTGCCCACTCTTTTCATTATTACCATTTAAAAACACCAGTGTCAACAAAGAACTAAGTCCCAATGCCAAATACCAAACATTAAATGAATGCCATTGAAAATAGAAAAAACCGTTTCTATTGCTCTTCTTGATTGCCGCATGCATGACGTGCTCAGGTGCCTCTACCTCAGCATTTCTCATTTGTTCAAACATGGGATGATTCCATTTTCCTTCGCTCATACGCTCATTATTTTATTCATCTTTTGTAACTCATTTTGAATATGGACCTTGGCCCTGGACAGTTGTGATTTAGAAGTATTGATATCAATCGATAACATTTCTGCAATCTCTTTGTGCTTATACCCCTCAATCACATACAAATTAAAAATCGTCTTGTAACCATGCGGCAACAGTTGAATGCATTTGGTCATTTCTTCCATTGAAAATTCCTGGCTACATTCATCATTGGCATTGGCCACCTCAAACACACCATCATCAATATCTTTCTCAACGTGTTTCTTGATGGCCTTGCGGTAAAACGTAATAGAAGTATTCACAGCAATTCTTCTCAGCCACCCCTCGAAACTACCATCAAAATGATAGGTATGAATATGATTGTAGATTTTTACGAAAACCTCCTGAAGAACATCTTGCGCGTCCATCTTATTCTTGGCGTAACGCAAGCAAATGGCATAGAGCAAACCTGAATATTGTTTGTACAAGCGCTCCTGTGCCCAGCGCTCTCTTGCACAACAACCTCGGATGATATCCTCCATTTTTTCTTTCATGTAAACCGTTGCAAAACGTTCAACTAAATATACAACGCATTTTTCTTCAAAATGGTTGCTTGACTACATAAACTTGGAAATGGCCTCTCCCCGATTCTTGGTTAAAATTCGGTAATCTAAAAAGTAAACCAGCCTAAAACTAACGCTTCCGCTGATGGGTATCTCTGCCGTTGTCCTAAAATCTTGAAGCAAATCACTTGGAATCTCGGAAACCTCATCAATTTGGCTCCATTTCCATGCAAAGTTCAATTCACTGCCTGGTGTAAAATTCCACTTATAGAAAAAATCAACCGTAAAAGAGTTAAAGTTTCGGTTGGCACGAGAAGAAGATGCGCCTTCCTGCCACCCCAGATAATTGGTCGACATTAATTCACCGTTGCTATCCAATTCATAAAACTGATGATAACGAGAATAGCCCCAGTAGTGTCTTACCCTACAATTAAATGACATCAAGGGATTCACAGCGTATGTTGCAGTCAGTACATTGGTGTGTGAAATGGCATCGCGCTGACCAAAAACAGGGGTATTGTCTTTGGTGTCATGAAAAGTTGCGAAACCAATATCACCGAAATGTTGTTGCAGGCTGTATACATAAATCAACATCCAATGGTCATTGATTCGGTAACGTGGTGACAATCTGAAATTCTGAATGGACCTCTGATCATCTTCATAAATTCCATAACGACCACCAACATCAATGGCCAATTGTTTCCTGTAATCGGTAGAAATCCAACCTCCTACTTCTACATGTGCAAAATCATGAAACTTCATTCCCCAAACTCTTGGTTCAAAGTAATTGTAAGCCCTTACTGGTTCAGTATGAATAGAAACATTGTAAGTGGTAAACTTCTTGGTATTTAAACCCAATTCCCAATCAATTTCCAAACTAGAGAAAGCACGAGGCGCATAAAGACTTTCACGAGCCACATTCAACTCACTCCACATCCTATTGAAAGGACCAAATGGCTTGTACAATCGGTAAGCCAGGTTGATGTATTGCCCCCATGAATTGTTGGCCTGAAGAAATCCTAGATCATTGGGGTTGTAGCCATCGCTCTCCATGTAGTAGCCAGCAGAACCCGTAAAATTTCCGCTCAATCTCGATAATGCAGCGCCATGAGAAAACCCTTTTTGATTCAATTTTTCTTTGGTAAAATATTGTTCACCTCTGCGCAATGAAGATGCACCCCAAGAATAAATCGACCAATCATTGGCCTTGTCCTTGAATTCAAAATTGTAAGCTGAAACATTGGCATCATATATTGAACCAGCCCTTGTTACATTGGTATTGGTGTAAGTGATGTAGGAATTATTCTTCAGGTTCTGATCCATCACAAAAACATTGTAATTAGACAAGGGCTGTGTTTCTATTTGACGCTCCAAGCCTGAGGAATCTCGGATAGTAGCAAATGAAGGTGCCGTAACACTATTCATCAATCCTATTCCAGTGTTTCCCTTGGTTCTGCCTGAAATCTTGGTACTATTGAACAACTGACTCTGCATGGGATTATTAACAACAACATCTCCATCATTCAATTGTCCATACAAATCATAGGCGCCAACGGGAGTGCCCCCAACACGCCTAGAGTAAAAAATACCCGACTTGTTAAACAACTCGGTACCTTCCATAAAAAAAGGCCTATTATCCTGAAACTCAATCTCAAAAGGTGTTAGGTTCAAGATGAGCTGATCACTGATGGTTTGACCAAAATCTGGAATCAAAGTAGCGTCCAAGGTGAAGGCGTCACTTAAACCCATTTTTATATCCATCCCGCCGTTATACGAAAAACTAGAAGGACTGCCTTCTGCATAATTGTAATAGCTGCTCAGGTAAGGGAACAAGAAGAATCTTTTTGGCGTTTTGATCTCTTTTATCCCTTTCAATTTGCCCATTTGGGCCAATTCACCTGGACCATTGGGGTTTACAGGATTCCATTGTGAAACCTCTCGATGCCTTCTTATCTCTCTTGCAAAATTGATGTCCCATTCTTGAACGTCTTTCTCCGGAAAACGAAGGGCAGCAAAAGGAATCTTAAACTCGGCACACCACCCCTGCTCGTTGATGTGCACTTTGCAATCCCAAACTGCATTCCAGCTTACATCAGGCTCTCCCTCTCCCGCTGTTACTCGACCGTCCCATTGCTCTCCCCAAGGGGAAACTGCAAATGAAAATCCATTGATACCATCCTGATAACAATTGATGGTAATGGCACACCAATCGCTGTTTCCATCCCCATCTCGTCCAGAAAGTTGTTTTAAAATACTATCTGGATGATTGTCAAAACAAAAGAAACCCACATAAAGAGCCTCTTGCGTATACACCACTTTGACTTCACTGGGCTGCATCACAGGACCGCCTGGAACGGGCAATTGCTCTGTAAAATTCGCAGCTGATATCGCTTCATGCCAAATCTCGGGCTCTAAAATACCATCCAGCTTTGGAGGGTGGCTAACCAAGGAAGCTTCCAATACATTCTGAGCTGAAACACTCACAAAGCAAAAAGCAAAACACAAAATCTGTAAAACAATAAATGGGTTTCCTTGTTTTTTCATCGGTAGCAAAAATAACCTACTACTTTTGCACACGATGAAATTTTTAATGCATTTCTTTTTGCTCTTCTTGATAGCCATTGCCCCTGCAGTAACATTTGCTCAAGAAAAATATACCATCAGCGGTGAGATTCGCGAATCACGCACCGGAGAAACCATGATCGGCGCAGTTGTTTTCTTGGCAGGCACTCCTTATGGAGCAACAACCAACAATTTCGGCTACTACAGCATTACAGCTCCCGCCGGGCAGTATCAACTAAAGATAAGTTTTGTTGGTTTTCAGGAAATTGTGCAATCCCTTCAACTGAACAAAAACGAACTGCTCAATTTTAATCTAGAAGAATACAATAGCCGTGACCTAGTGATTCAAGCTGACCGCAATCGAAACACGGAGAGCACCGACATGGGACGCATTGAGCTACCAATTGATCAAATCAAAAAGTTACCTGTCGTTTTTGGAGAGGTGGACATATTGAAAACCATTGCGCTCTTGCCTGGGGTTCAAAGCGCAGGTGAAGGCAACACCGGATTCTATGTGCGTGGTGGAGGGATTGATCAAAATCTCATTTTATTGGACAATGCCACTGTTTACAATGCATCCCACCTTTTTGGCTTCTTCTCTGTTTTCAATGCTGACGCAGTAAAAAACATTGAGTTATTCAAAGGAGGCGTTCCTTCCGGATATGGAGGACGTTTGTCCAGTGTTTTGGACATTTCATTGCGCGACGGTAACTACAAAACTTTCCATGGTACTGGTGGTGTTGGGACCATCGCTTCACGCTTCACCGCTGAAGGACCAATAAAAAAAGACACCTCATCATTTATCATTTCAGGAAGAAGGACATACATTGATTTCTTATTAAAACCGCTCATCAACAAACGCCCCAACATTCAAGGAACAGGCTACTATTTTTATGATCTCAATGCCAAGTTCAACTACAAATTAAGCAGCAAAGATTGGATATCTATCAGTGCGTATCTGGGACGTGATGTCTTTAGCTTTAACAGCGCAAAAGCTGGATTCTCTACCAAAATCCCATGGGGGAATGCAACAAGTACTTTGCGTTGGAACCATGTATTCAGTCCCAAGTTATTCATGAACACCTTGTTCTACTTCACTGATTATTCATTCAGTTTTGAAGGAGGGCAAGAAGAATTCACATTTGGTTTAAAAAGCGGAATCCGCGATTATGGTTCTAAAATACAATTTAGTTATTTCCCCAATCCCAACCACAAAGTCAAATGGGGTGTTGATTACACCTATCATATTTTCACGCCTAACAATACCTACGCAAGCAGCGGAGACACAGAATTTAACTTGAACAATAGCAGCCGATTAAACTCACATGAATCCGCTGCCTACATTCAAGATGAATGGGACATCAATGAAAAATTCAAAGTCAACATTGGATTAAGACAAAGCTACTTCTTGCACACTGGATCATTTACCCGATACATTTATCCCGAAACAACAGGGCTTATTGGGGCTGGTGCTCCACAAACTGTAACGTATGGAAACGGAGAGAAAGTAGCAGACTACTGGGGATTTGAACCCCGACTTTCCGGAAGATACTTGATCAAAGAAGGAGCCAGTATCAAGGCTGGTTACAACAGGAATTTCCAATACATCCATCTCAATAGCTTTTCCCCAACATCGCTACCCACGGATGTCTGGTTGCCCAGTACAGATAGATTGAAACCGCAGTTCTCTGACCAATACAGCATTGGATATTTCCGTGACTTCAAGGAAAACAAATGGGAAAGCAGTGTTGAAGTATATTACAAAGATATGTTCAATGTTTCCGAGTACCAAGAAGGCGCTGATCCATCTCAAACGGTTAACGACAACATCGATAACCTACTTTGGTTTGGTAAGGGTTGGAGTTATGGTGCTGAATTCTTTTTGAAACGAAACACAGGCGACCTCACAGGTTGGATTGGATACACTTGGGCCAAGACCATGCGTCAGTTTGATGAGATCAATGAAGGCAAGGCGTTTCCTTCCCGATGGGACAGAAGACACGATTTCAATTTTGTTATGAATTACAAAATCAATGAACGTGCAGATATAGGATTTGTTTTTGTATACGCCACTGGAAACGCTATCACATTGCCAACCTCCCGATATTTCTATCAAGGCAATGTCATTGATGTTTATGGAGATCGCAACAGTTTCAGAATGGCACCTTATCACAGAGCTGATATCTCATTGAATTTGGTTTCTAAAAAAAGCATCCAAAGAAAAGAATTGGCTAGGCTTAATCCCCATCTCAATACTCGAGTATTTGTTTCGAGTTGGAATTTCAGCATTTACAATCTCTACAACAGAAGAAATCCTTACTTCATTTATTTTGCTGCTGAAGGAGACTTTAGTCAGGGTACTTTTCAAACCAAGGCCTATCAGGTTAGTCTATTCCCCATTTTACCCAGTGTAACCTGGAATTTTGAATTTTAATGAAATCGCTCGCCTACCTCAATAAATATTTATGGAAGTATCGAGGCCGAATGATGGCGGGCTTTGTTTTCATTTTATTCACCAATGTTTTCAATGTTTATGCCCCACAAATTATCGGTGAAGGAATAGACTTTGTTGCCACAATTATCCGCGAGCAAGAGCACATTCAAACAAATGATGTCGTCTTAAAGACCCCTGCATCCCTGCATTGGATAAGTTCATTGACTGGATGGGGAGATGAGCTCACGCTGAATGCCCAAAATTGGAAAGATTACAGCCTATACATCGGATTGCTTTTGGCCACGGGATACATCGTTGTTTATTTGATTAAAGGTTTGTTTCTATTTTATCAAAGACAAAGTCTTATTGTGATGTCAAGGCACATTGAGTATGATTTAAAGAATGAGATATACCAGCAGTATCAGAACTTGGATGTTTCATTTTACCGTCAAAACAGAACAGGTGATTTGATGAACCGCATCAGCGAAGATGTCAATCGCGTCAGAATGTACTTGGGACCTGCTGTCATGTACACCATCAATTTGGTCATCCTTATAGTCCTTTGCGCAGGGGTAATGTGGAACATAGATGCTACGCTAACCCTGTATACTTTGGCGCCCATGCCGCTCATGATGGTAGGTATTTTCTATGTTAGTACAATCATCAATAAACGCACTGAGAAAGTGCAAAGACAGCAAAGCAAATTGACAACGATCGTTCAGGAAACTTTCAGTGGAATTCGGGTTATCAAATCCTTCAGAAAAGAAAAAAAACTTTCCAATGATTTTCAGAATGAAAGTGATATATACAAGGGATTACAGATGAAATTGGTGAAATCTGATGCTTTGTTTATGCCTGTCATTAGCATATTGGTTGGACTCAGCACCATTCTCACCATTTACATTGGTGCTTCACAAGTAGAAAAAGGTGCAATAACAGTAGGAACAATTGTTCAATTTGTATTTTATGTCAATCAACTAACATGGCCTTTTGCCAGTGTTGGTTGGGTAACAAGTCTTGTTCGGAAAGCTGAAGCCAGTCAAACGCGCATCAATGAATTTCTTCAAGCAAAGCCCATTATTCAAAACAACCCAACTGCTTCTGCTCCAATCCATGGAAATATCAAATGGGAAAATGTTTCTTACACATACCCTGATACAGGAATAAAAGCGCTTAAAAATGTGAGCTTTGAATTGAAAAAAGGGCAATCCATGGGAATCATTGGCAAGACTGGATCTGGCAAATCAACCCTTTTCCAACTTATCACCCGCAACTTTGACCCAACAAAAGGTGAAATCCAATTTGAGGGTATTCCTCTTCCTAAATTGGATCTAAAGCAAATTCGATCATCCATCAGCTGGGTACCTCAGGAGGTGTTTTTGTTTTCTGACACCATCAAAAGCAATATCCTTTTTGGAAAAGATGATGCGAGCCAAGAAGATTTGATTACCGCCGCTGATGATGCCGGTGTTCTTCAAGACATATTGCAATTCCCACAGCAATGGGAAACGGTATTGGGAGAGCGAGGGATTAATATCAGCGGTGGACAAAAGCAACGCATTTCCATTGCCCGTGCCTTCATTACCAATCCGCAAATCTTGCTTTTGGATGATTGCCTTTCAGCAGTTGATACAGCCACAGAGGAAAAAATACTGCGTGGAATCAAAAAGAGAATGAAAGACAGAACCAGTCTCATCATTTCACATCGCGTTTCTTCCATTCAACATTGTGATTTAATACTTGTTTTGGACAATGGTCAAGTCATGGAATCAGGAAACCATGAAGAACTGGTTGCTCAAAAAGGCATCTACCACCACTTCTATCAAATGCAACACGAGCAGCAAGCTGGTTCTTGATTCGTATCAAATGAGATACTGACAACTGTCACCCCTTTTATTCTTTGTCTATCGCATATTCGCTGCATAAATGCAAAAGAAGTCATGCGCATAACCATTAACATCCAACCAGACACTTCGCTGAATGAGCTCAAGCATGCGTTTGCTCAACATTTCCCCTATTTAAAATGGGAATTCTTTCATCATTCTCATCAACACCATGAAGGATCGCACAAAAAGGACATGATTTTGGGTAATCCACTTTTGCAAAAAATATCCACTCATTTGCAACAACATCGCATCGAGTTTCATGATACCACTTCCGTTCAAGATTTAGAGCAATTGATTTGGGATGCGTTTGGGCTCTCAGTTCAAGTATTCAGAAAAAGTGGCAATCTATGGTTAGAAACTACCGTCACTGATCAGTGGTCTTTGGCCTATCAAAACGAACAAGGCCGGGAGTTGAGTGCCCAATTTGAAAGGAAGAAATAGCACAGCATGAATTGCTTCCACTGCGGTGAAAAAATCAGTGGT
>CANGVU010000035.1 GCA_947457325.1 Flavobacteriales bacterium
CTTGAAATTAACGTTCAGCAATCGCTCTGTAATTTTCCCAATGTGATCATCCGTCAAATCATAAAAGCAAGCCAACCAAACCTTGCCTTGCAGCTCATTCAGTTTGAAAGGCTTAAAGTTTTCATCCAACAAGGTAGCATTGGAAACCTTGTGCTCCAGATGTGTTGTGTCTCCCTGCAAATGAGATGCATCATAGTACGGCAACGTATTGAAATGATGCTTTCCCATTACCCCAAAAAATATTACCCAAATGAGTGGGAATAAAAAAAGTACACCGATGAGTAAGGTGTACTTTTTCCAATTAGATGATTTCATGCTTATTAAACCACTATCTCCAAGTTGAGTTCAATTCTTGAACAGAAACTCCTTCATAAAGACCAATAAAGATCAAATAAAGAATGAACAACGCGTATGGAAGCAAAATCACATACTTTAAGCTTTTCTTTTCATCACCCAAGTGCATAAAAATTAAAACGATGTAGGCAGCTTTAACCAAAGTCAAAACGATAAAGCCCAATTTAATAGTTTCCCATGTGATAGTACCATTGCGCTTAAAGAAAACACCCATGAATACCTCGATGATAGTAATCACTGTCAACAAAACAGTGACATTGTACAATTTTTTACGAATTGCTTTACCTTCCTCATTCGTATGAGAATTGTTAATAGCGTAGCTGTCGTTTACAATTAAATCGTCTCTTTCCATGATCTTAAGATTATACTAAATAGAAGAATGTAAATACAAATACCCAAACCAAATCCACAAAGTGCCAATACGATCCAATCTTGTCGCTGGTTTCGTAATGCCCTCTTCCGGCAAAGTCACCACCCAAAGCCATTAACCAAACGATGATGTTGATGACCACTCCGGAGAATACGTGAAATCCGTGGAAACCAGTAACGAAGAAGAAAAAGTTTGCATACTGCTGTTGAACTGCATACTCATTTTTGTGCATATTAGCACCAAACACAACAGTTTCGTTGGCTTTGGCTTCCCACAACTTTTTGCAATCCTCTCCGGTTACTTTCACCTTGCGAACATCTTTATCATCTTTATGCTCTAATACATACTTGTTCAAGATAAGTGCTTCAGGATGCATACTTGCGGCATCCACACGGGCCTCTGCTGCAACCTCTGAACCATGCGATGCATGTCCATCGTGTCCATGAGCATCTGCGGCTGGGGCAGCGTGGCCACCTTCCAATGCATGCTCATAGGCATGACCAAACTCAGACTCCATATGAACCCAATCTCCACCATTCAAGGTCATTTGTACCTTCTCTCCGTTTTCCATTTCACCGGTAACCGTCAATGACTTGTTCACTTGAAATCCACCACCTGATCCATGAATAAAGTGAGACCACTCCCAAGCTTGAGAACCTAGGAAAAAGAATCCACCAACGATGGTATAACCCAACCATTTGATTACTCCAGCCTTATCTCTTCTGTGTCCAGCTTCTACAGCCAATACCATCGTTACAGAAGAAATAATCAATATGAAGGTCATCAAAGCAACGTACATCAATGGGTATGATCCGTGCAACATAGGCAAAGCCTCAAATACTTGCTCTCCAACTGGCCAGGGATCTGAACTGCCGTGACGAATCACGCCATATGCAGTCAAAAGTCCTCCAAATGTCAATGCATCTGATACTAAGAAGTACCACATCATCATCTTACCGTAAGAAACGCCAAATGGTGAGGCATTACCACCCCACAATTCGTCTTTAGTTAAATTTTGTGTATGTCCAGCCATGGTTTATGGTTTTCGGTTGCAATGTTAAGCATAAATCCATAAAAAAAGAAAACCCTTGACGAAATTAATCAAGGGTTTTTCCACGTTGATGTGCTCAACAAATTTTTAATAGATGAAAAACAGAAAGGCAAACAAATAAATCCACAAGATGCCCATAAAATGCCAGTACATTCCATTGGCATATAGAGACATATAATTCTCCTGACTTAAAGTTCCGATTCTCAATCGATTAAGATTAACTCCAAGGTAAATCAAACCAAAAAACAAGTGAATCAAATGCACATAGACCAATACACTAATCAAAGCTCCTGAAGCGTTAAAAGTGGACATCACTTCTGTTGTTTTTGATTGTGTATGATTAACATCAGATTCAGCATAAAACTCACCATTCCACATCACCAAGGGCGCATTGCGGTATTCTATCCAATAATCAACTCCATACTCTCCGGTAAACTTACCCAAAGGATTCCATTTGTATGATTTCATTCCTTGTTCATTTTGAGTGATGGTATATCCCATCCCCTTTTCCTTTAAACCAGACCAACCTGACATCTGAGTACCTGTAAAAACAACACCCAAAACCAAAGTGGCAAAAACACCAATCATGGCATTCTTGATGCTACCAGCCTTCAAGGAACGAACTGCCCAATACATAGTAGCACTTGATCCAATAACCGATGCGATACTTAACCAAAAGGCGGTTGGCACATTGACATGCATCCACATGAGTTTGCCTTTTAAGACAATCAATGCACTTGTGATCCCTCCAAAAAGCATCACCACTGCAAAGATGACAATCCACATCATCATCTTTTTGGTTCTCAATTTCACTTCAGGAGTAACGGATTCAAAAACATCCATTTCTCTGTTTTTCATAGCCTCTTCCATTTTCAATAATTTTATATTCGATTAAATACTTCTGCAAGTTGCACCACAGGCAGATAAACAAAAGAAGAAAACATCAAAGATTTTGCATCTTTTATTTCACAACTCTTGAATAAACGGTATGCATAATAAGACATCATCAACCCCATGAGTATCGAAATTACAGCAGCAACATTACCTACCATCGGCTGGTGAATGGGCAATGCCCAAGGCAACAAAGAAACTGGAATACAAAAAAGGGTATAAACCAATATCTGGAAAGCACTCCTTTTACTTCTTCCTTCCTGAAAGGGCAATAGCTTATATCCAGCTCTAGCGTAATCATCTTGAAGCACCCATGCGATGGCCCAAAAATGAGGAAACTGCCACATGAACTGAACCGCAAACAACATCCCAGCCTCCAAACCAAAATTACCCGTAGCGGCAACATAACCAATCATGGGAGGCAGAGCTCCCGGAACGGCCCCAACAAAAACGGCAATGCTCGAAATTCTTTTCATCGGGGTGTAAACAAAAACATAAAGAATAAAAGCTGATAAACCCAATACGCCGGAAGCTAGATTTAATCCACTCCACAATATTGCAACCCCAACAACTGCAGCGGTAACAGAAAGAATTGTCGCCAATTTCAATGTCATTCGATCCTGAGGCAATGGCCGATTCATTGTACGGTGCATCAGCTTATCCAATTCTATTTCCCATACTTGGTTCATTCCGTTGGATCCAGCAGTCAAGAGAACTCCGCCAATGATCAATAAGGACAAATCACTCCAATCCCACGATTCTGCACCCATACCATAACCTGCAATGGCTGATACGATGACCAAAGAAGACAATCTTAATTTGAAAAGGGTGGCGATATCTCGACCCAAAGTATGCTTCTGTACAATATTCTGCTCACTCATGAAGACAACAAAAGTACAGTCAAAAAAGCCTCATTGTATGCTGTTGCTAACCTTTTAAGACATCATTTTTAGAAGTCCTTCTGCAACGCTCACTGCAGTACTTCACTTGACCCCAATCTCGCTCCCATTTCTTTCGCCATTCAAATGGCCTTTGGCAAACCAGGCATACTTTACTGGGTAGATTTAATTTTTTATGCGCCATTTCCCTTTCGCCACAAATGAACCCAATGATGAATAGCCATGCCACCGCTCACGGCAACATTCATGCTGTGCTTGGTTCCAAATTGTCTTATCTCCCAGCATGCATCGCAAAAACCTAAGGCCTCTTCACTTATTCCTGAAACTTCATTCCCAACCACAAGGGCTGTTGGTTCTTTTATTTCGGAAACCTCATCCATGAATATGGATCCATGAACTTGCTCCAAACCAATGATTTTATAACCACCTTTTTTCAACTCCTTCAATGCAACTGATACCGAATCATAATGTTTCCAATGAACACTTTCCGTTGACCCCAGTGCCGTTTTCAGTATCTCACGATGTGGTGGTGTCGGGGTATATCCGATACAATACACAGCCTCTATACCCATTGCATCAGCCGTTCTGAAAAAGCTACCTACGTTCAAGCCACTTCTCAATTGGTCCAAGACCAGAACCAATGGAAATTTGTCTTGCCCCCTAAATGCATCAGCGTCCACCCGTTCAAGTTCCGCCATTTCTTTCTTGACAAAATCTTGCATCATCTCCAAGTCCAAACCATTGGCAACTGCGCATAGACTCCAGGGTGGTCCATCATGTTCTTCATTTGTTTCCAAATGGGATAATGTGAACCTGCCATCTCCTTTAACACCATATCCGACTTGGCTTCCGCTACATCATTGAACAAAGATTCAAATGGATCTTGCATTTCTGGCAATACCTTAACGTTGTCCTTTAGTTCAACACCAATCTCCTTAGCTGCGAAATTCAGTGCTTCTGTCAAACCTCCGAACTCATCCACTAGTCCCAACCTTTTGGCGTCTAATCCGGTCCAAACTCGACCTCTAGCCACGCTATCCACTTGATTGATGTCCATTTTTCTTCCCTGAGAAACTCGGAGCAAAAAATCATCATAAATCTGAACAATCATTTCGTTCATGCGCTGCATTTCAAAATCATCAAAAGGCTTACTAATACTGAAGAAATCAGCGTGAGGATGGGTTTCATAACGATCAAAAGTAATCCCCAACTTGTGGTCCAACATGTTCTGTAAATTGGGTATGATTCCAAATACACCAATACTCCCTGTTATGGTTTGGGGATTGGCAAAAATCCTGTCCGCGGAACATGAAATGTAATATCCGCCTGAAGCGGCATAATCACCCATGCTCACGATTAATTTTTTTCCCGCTTGTTTGATCAATTCAGTTTCTCTCCAAATCACATCTGAAGCCAATGCACTTCCACCTGGGGAGTTGACCCTTAAGACAACGGCCTTAATCTTGTCATCCATCCGCGCCTTGCGCAATGCGCTAGCTATGCGGTCACTGCCAATAACATCATCAGAACCCTTGCCTGATTGAATTTCACCTACTGCATAAACCAACGCAATAGCAGCATGATCTGCTGGCATTTCGGCCACAGGATCTCTTTTTAAGTCATGGTAATCGGCATAATCTATTTTGGGCATCTTTTCGGTCAAAGCCACACCCAGTTTTTCGTTAACCATGGCCATCATTTCATCATAGTGTTTCAATCCGTCCAAAACACCATCTTCCACCGCGTTCTTTGCATTGACATAACGCAATTCATTGGCTGCAAGATTTAGCTTCTGAGCATCTAACTTTCTGGTCTTAACTATCGCGCCTATCATTTCATTCCAAACACCATCCATAATGCCCTTCATCTGCTCCTTGTTGGGTTCTGACATTTTATCGTACAAAAAAGGCTCAACCGCACTCTTGTATTTATTGTCTCTACCGCGAATAACCTGTGCATCCACCTCTAAATTGTCCAATAACTTTTTAAAGAACATCACCTCTGCGTTCAAACCACTCCAAGTAAACATTCCTGTTGGATACATATAAACTTCATTGGCTGCAGAAGCGATGTAGTAATCAGCTTGCGTGTAATTCTCACCATAGGCCAAAACCCATTTACCTGAATTCTTAAAATTATCAATCAAAGTTCTCAAATCCTTCAAAGTGCTAGGAGCACCGCTCACACCGCCTAACATCAACAATACCCCTCCAATCTTTTCATCTTGTGCGGCGTACTCCAAATCGCGTTTTAAAAAATCCAAATAAAGCTCCTCCTTTTTCTGAAATGAATTAAAATCAAAGTTTAATCCGTTGTCATTGCCCCTTTCTAGAACTGGTTTATTCAAATTAATTTGGAGCACACTTGTTATCTCAATAGGCTCAACCGCTCCTCCTGAAGAAACAGCAATCAAACCAAAAACAAATAACACAAAAATAATTCCCGCAACAAAAAAAGCAATCAATGTTCCCAATGCCGAGGCCAAAAGCGTTTTTCCAAATCCCATAAATTCGTTTTTAATGCTACGAATCTAAATCGTTTTTCAGCTATTTGGTGCTACTTTCGTAACCATGATGGAGGATTTGGTTTTTTTTAGCATTGGCGGAAATTTGGGAGATCGCATGGCACTCCTTGAGGAGACTTATGATTTTATTGATTTCAATATTGGAGACGTTGTGCTAAAATCAAAAATATACGAGACAGCTGCTTGGGGAATGGCTGATGGCACTCCGCCATTTCTTAATCAAATATTGGCTGTTAAAACAACCATGACTCTGGCTCAAATTGAAAAAGAAATCCAAGAGATTGATGAGTACTATGGTAGACAAAGAAATGGAGAAAGTTATCAAAATCGCGAAATGGATGTTGATGTACTCTTTTATAAAAATGAGACCCATGAAACTCCTTTGGTTGTCCCACATAGCAAAATAGCAGAAAGAGCTTTCATTCTGCAACCTTTAGCGGAAATTGCCCCAGATTTAAAGCATCCAATTACAGGATTAACCAGCACGGAAATGCTCAAAAAATGCACTGACGTTGCTACTGTAAAGGCAATATGAACAATTGCCCCTATCAATACCTAGTCATTGAAGGGAACATCGGTTCCGGCAAAACTTCTTTGGCTCAAATTCTTTCGCAAGATTGGAACACTTCCCTTGTACTCGAAGAATTTGCTGACAATCCATTTCTTGCCAAGTTTTACGAATCCGCTGAGCGCTATGCATTCCCCTTAGAACTTAGTTTTCTGTCTGAACGATTTGCTCAGCTTAAAAAAGAAGTCAATCGCGATATTTTTCAGCCGAAAGTAATTGCTGATTATTTCATTTCGAAGTGTCAAATTTTCGCCTCCAATAATCTCAAAGATGATGAGTGGCAATTGTTCAATAAAATGTTTGATATTGTATCCAACAGCCTTCCTCAACCAGAAATTATTGTTTATCTCTATGTCAATACAGAAAGATTGCAAGAGAACATAAAAAAGAGAGGTAGAAGTTACGAGCAAAAAATCAGTGATGACTACTTGAACAATATACAATCTCAATATTTACAATACTTTCAACAACATCCAGAACTTACGGTCCTGATGTTGGACACTTCTGAAATTGATTTCATTAATCAGCCAGAGTGGATTCAAGTCATAAAAAAACATATTGTACAAAAATACAATACCGGAATTCATCGCATTATGATTTCTCAAACTGACAAAGCATGAATAACTTACCATTCGACACCTCTGAAATAGAAACCTATTTTGATCAACTTTGGCCCATTTGTCGCAGCATCAGTGGCAATGGACTCAGATCATCATTCAAAATTCTTCAGGAGGTAATTCCATTAACACTAAAAGAATATCCAACAGGGATGCAGGTGTTTGATTGGGAAATACCAAAGGAATGGAACATTGAAGATGCATACATCATGACGCCTGACGGAAATAAAATATGTGATTTCAAAGAAAACAACTTGCACATTGTCAATTACAGTATTCCTTTTGAGGGAGAGCTATCATTCGCAGAGTTGAGACCCCATTTAGTCACCATTGAAAACCAACCCGATGCCATTCCATACATCACCTCTTATTACAAGGAAACATGGGGATTTTGTATCAGCTGGAATGAATTACAAAATCTCCCAAAAACAGGAAATTATAAAATTGTCATTAAAAGCAAATTAGAAAATGGATCGATAACAGTTGGGAGCGCTGTTCTTGAGGGAGAAACAGATGAAGAAATCCTCCTGTCTACCTACCTGTGTCACCCCAGCATGGCCAACAATGAACTCAGCGGCCCCTTATGCATGGCCTTTTTGTACCGCGCGCTGGCTGCAATGCCCAAAAGGCGCTTTACCTATCGTTTCGTCATGGCTCCTGAGACCATAGGTGTTATTGCTTATTTATTTGACAACGGCGCAGAGATGAAAAAAAATACTGTTGCAGGTTCTGTCATGACTTGTTGCGGGGATGAAGCTCCTTATGTATTTAAACAATCTAAAAACGAGAATGGTTTTCTAGAAAGATGTACTGCACACACCTTAAAGGAATTTCAAATAAATCACACGACCATTCCCTTTGCGGTTGGCGGTTCTGATGAAAGACAATATTGCTCAACCGGTTTCAACTTGCCCGTTGGATCCATCACCAGATCCATGTATC
>CANGVU010000036.1 GCA_947457325.1 Flavobacteriales bacterium
CAGTATTCGCAAGGCATTGCGTATGATGCATCAAATGAAGGAGGAGAAATCAAAAGAAACGCCTGTTGTTATTGAAGACAAAGCTGAACCTTCACCTGAACCTATTAAAAACACATTCAAATCTTAGTTTTTCAGCGCTTCTTTTTTCAATTCAGCAATAAAATTCAGTGCTTCCAACGGTGTCATTTGATTGACATCCAATTGAGAAACTTGCTGTTTTACTTTGTTCCATCTAGGGTCTTCCATTTCAAATATAGCCAATTGGGTTTGATTGGATAGGGTCTGCGCTGTCTGTGAATGATCACCTCTTTGGGCTTCCAACTCTTTGAGCAAGGCAGTGGCTTTGTTGGTTACGGCTGTTGGCATTCCTGCTAACTGAGCCACATGAATACCAAAGCTGTGATTGCTTCCACCTGCAACCAATTTTCTTAAGAAAACTATTTGACCGTTGCCTTCTTTGACCGCTACATTGAAATTCTTGATGCGCGCAAACCGATGAGTCATTTCATTCAATTCATGGTAATGCGTGGCAAACAAAGTTTTGGGATGGTGTTGGGGATGCTCGTGCAGATACTCTGCAATGGCCCAGGCGATGCTGATGCCATCATAGGTGCTGGTTCCTCTACCAATTTCGTCCATCAAGATCAAACTTCTTCCTGTCATTTGATTCAAAATACTGGCCGTCTCATTCATTTCTACCATGAAAGTTGACTCCCCACTGGAGAGATTATCACTGGCTCCAACGCGGGTAAATACTTTGTCTACAATACCAATCTTAGCTGATTGTGCAGGCACATAGGATCCCATTTGCGCCATCAATACAATCAATGCTGTTTGTCTCAACAAGGCGGATTTACCACTCATGTTGGGACCTGTAATCATCATGATCTGTTGTTCCGTTGCATTTAAAGTCAAATCGTTGGCAATGTAGGATTGACCAGTGGGAAGCAAACGCTCAATCACCGGATGACGACCCTCTTTGATTTCCAGCACGTCACTGTCTTCAACAATGGGCTTATTGTACTTATACTTTAATGCATTGAAAGCAAAGCATGTCAACACATCAGATTGGGCTATTTTTTGCGCATTACTCTGAATGGCCGTCAAATAGGGCATTACATCATGCAACAATTGTTGAAATATCCGTTGCTCAATGCTCAGGATTTTTTCCTCCGCGCCCAATATTTTGGTTTCATATTCCTTCAACTCTTGGGTAATGTAACGCTCGGCTTGGGTCAGTGTTTGTTTTCTGATCCAATCTTGCGGCACCTTGTCCTTGTGTGTATTTCGGACTTCCAAATAATAACCAAATACATTATTGAAAGAAATCTTGAGCGATGAAATCCTGGTGCGTTCGGTTTCGCGCTCTTCTATTTCCTTCAATTTATCCTTTCCAGAAGTCTGCAAACCTCTCAGCTCATCCAACTCTTCATCTACGCCAAAAGCCACGGTGTATCCTTTACCAATAGCATGAGGAGCGTCTTCATGCAATTGCCCTTTGAGCAATTGATAGAATGTGGAAAGATCTTCTAAATCGTTGCCAAGTTTGGCGATGTTTCCCTCTTTGCTTTTCCATGACAATGCCCTTTCCAGTGATCGGCACATTTGAACCAACTCACGGGGTGTAATTTTCTGCACAGCTATGCGTGCAGCCATTCTTTCCCAATCGCCTACTTCTTGAAGCTCATCCCGAAACCCTTCTAATTCATCTCGATCTGTTAGCCATTGTTCCACCGCTTGCAAACGTTCTTGAATGGCTGATAAATTCCTCAATGGCGTTCGCATCCAACGGCGAATCAAACGAGAGCCCATAGGATTTTTGGTATTGTCTAATATGTCAACTAGTGCAGTTCCACCTTGGTAAGGGGTAAACAACAATTCCAGGTTACGAACTGTAAATGCATCCAATCCTACCAATTGCCCTTGATCCAATGGAGCAATTTTTTGAATGTGCGCAAGCTTGTCGTGCTGGGTATCGGAAAGGTATTGAAAGATGGCACCAGCCGCGCCAATGGCCACATCCATATTATCCACACCGAAACCTTTGAGGCTTTGGGTTCCAAAATGTTTATTGAGCTGATCACGGCCAAAATCGGTGGTAAAGGCCCAATCATCCATTCTAAAAACTGCAATGCCTTCGCCAAAATTGGATTTGAACCAGAGGTCCTTATGCTTCTGATACAACACCTCCTTGGGCTGATAGACACTCAATAATTTGTGTACAAAATCCAATGAACCCTGAGCCACCTCGAACAACCCCGTAGAAACATCGACAAAGGCGATGCCCCAATCTTTCTTCCCTTCATGAATAGCAGCAAGGAAGTGATGGTCTTTGGTGTCGATGGTTTTCTCATTATACGATACACCTGGGGTTACCAATTCTGTCACCCCACGTTTGACAATGCCTTTGACCATTTTGGGATCTTCCAACTGATCACAGATTGCCACACGATGACCCGCTTTAACCAGTTTGGGCAAATAAGCGTCCAATGAATGATGAGGAAAGCCAGCCAAATCAACATAAGCCGCCGCACCATTTTTTCTCTTGGTTAAAACAATGCCCAAAACCTGCGCAGCGCGAACAGCGTCCTCACCAAAGGTCTCGTAAAAATCACCCACCCTAAACAATAAAACGGCATCTGGATACTTGGCCTTAATGGCATTGTATTGTTTCATAAGCGGGGTTTCCGCTATTTTATTTGAAGCTGCACTCATCCTGACAAAAGTAAACCCTAAGGTTGGAAAAGACTAAAGGATGGTCTCGTTTTTTCTGCGCCACCACCAAAATGGAAGATACACCAATGCATATGAAATTGCACCAATCAATTCCAACTCCAACAGGTAATAAGGCCAATCGTGCAAGACATCTAAAAAAGAACCTCCAATTGGTTTTTGTCTTAAATAACCATAATTGCCTCCCACTAAAAAATTGATAACAATGGCCATTGCAAAATAGATTTGACTCCAAGCTGCAGCTCTTAACCACGCGCCTTTCTGCGGTTTCAAATTCATTCCCAATGCCAGATAAAGCACACTCCAAACCAAACCAGTATGTCCCACCATAAATGTAATGTAGGTCAAGTGCGGAAAGGGTTGGTGAATATCCGGTGTAATGATTCCGTGGATACTCCCTGCCATCACCCAGAAAAATGCGAGCTCTGCAGCTCGTTGTTTTTTAAACCAAAGTGCATAAGCCGTTAAAAAAACGGCCCAGTTGCAAAACTCCATGGGTAGGTCATATTGGACTGACCAAAATCCCGAGTACAAACGATAACCTTGATAGGTAAACCAATTGAGCACCAACATGGCTCCCAATATTTTCCCTAAGACTTCTCTTTCTTTTTGGGTCCTTGTTTTGGCCCATCGCACAGAAACAATAGGGAGCAATACCGTCAATAAAATGATGACCGCATGTTCCGGTCCCCAAAAAACAAATTGATACGTATTCATCGGTAAGGTGATTTGCCTTTTTCATCGTCCAACATGGACAGATAACTTTGATAACGACTTTCTGCTATTCTTCCTTCCTGCAAAGCCTTTTTCACAGCGCAACCCGGTTCTTCCAAATGCTTGCAGGTGTTGAATTTACATTCAGGCAACAATGCAAACATTTCCTTAAAGTACAACGGAATATCTTCAGCGCTGAGGTCTACCAATCCAAAACCTTTGATGCCTGGAGTGTCAATTATCCAACCTCCTTGCACAGTTGGAAAGACTTCAGCAAAAGTGGTCGTATGCTGTCCCTTCTCACTCCAATCTGAGATATCACCAATGCGCAATTCTCTGGTGGGAACAAAATATTGAATCAAAGAAGATTTGCCTACACCGCTATTGCCCGAAAATAGAACTACTTTGTCCTTCATCATTTCCGTCAATTCATCCATACCCATCTCCGTTTCAAGAGAAGTCATCAATGTGGTGTATCCAGCATCTTCATACAAGCCTATCCAATCCGCCACCTCATCCAATTCTTTTTCATTGTATTGGTCCATCTTGTGGAACAATAAGACAACAGGAATATCATAAGCTTCAGCACTCACCAAGAAGCGATCGACAAACCCTTTGGTCGTAGCAGGCTTGGAAATGGTCACGACCAAAAAAGCGATATCGATATTGGCGGCAACTATCTGTGCTTCCTTAGAAAGGTTAACCGATTTGCGAATGATGTAGTTCTTTCTGGGGAGAATCTCGTTGATGCTCGCCACACCCTCCTCGTCTGTTTCTGAAGGAGAAATCACCACAAAATCTCCAGCAGCAACAGGATTGGTAGTTTGAAGTCCCTTGGTTCTTAATTTACCCCTGACCCTGCATTTGTAAAATTGTCCATCGTCGCCGATGACATCATACCAATGACCTGTGGACTTGAGGACGCGAGCATTCATGCTCCTTGAACCGTGACGTTGAGGTCTTCTAGTTTTTTACGAATCAATTGCAAACGCTCCACCACCACTTGTTTGCTTGCGGCATTTTCTTTTGTTTTTAGCACCTTTTTGGCACCCTCCAAGGTATACCCTTTCTCTCTCACCAAATGATGGATTTGGGTAAACAGTTCCATGTCTTTTTTAGAATACATGCGATTGCCACGGGTATTTTTTCTGGGTTGCAATTGCGGAAACTCTTTTTCCCAAAAGCGCAACAATGATGCGTTGACTTGAAACATTTCCGCCACCTCGCCGATGGAGAAATAAATTTTTTCTATGGTTGTGTGTCTATTCAGCATTAGTCAAATGATTGTCCTGATTGTGAAGCCCTCTCCAGCAAAGCTGCGTATTGATCGGGCGACAAATCATTGTAAAAATAATAAGCTGGATTCACTTTTTGACCATTCTTGATAACTTCATAGTGCAAATGGGGACCTGATGAAACCCCTGTATTGCCGACGTAGCCTATGATTTGACCCCTTTTCACCTTGGTCCCAGGACGCACTGCCATTCGGCTCATATGTGCATAAAGTGTTTGGTATCCAAAGCCGTGATCAATGACAATATGTAATCCATAACCACTTCCACCGTCAGGACTTTTCACTACACCATCACCTGTGGCATAGATTTCTGTTCCAATAGGCGCTGTGAAATCCAATCCTGTGTGCATGCGTGCCACGCGATAAATGGGATGAATGCGGTATCCAAAACCGGAAGCCATTCGTTTCAAATCTTTGTTGTCTACAGGCTGAATGGCTGGAAGACCTGCCAAGAATTGATCCTGCTTCTTGGCCAACTTCATGATCTCCTGGTAGGACTTGCTTTGCTGAATGAGGTTTTGTTGAATGGCCATCAAACGGTTTTGCGTTTCAATGATACCCTCTTCAGAACTGTATTTGGCTATTTCATTGTAACGATTCCCGCCCACATACTTATGGTCAATGGGCGCAGCTCCAAAGATGGTTCGGTAAATTTCATTGTCCCTCTTCTGCAACACGTCCACGTATTGATCCAATGAATCCATTTGATCTCTCATGCCACTGATTTGGGCGTCCATGTATTTCAACTCTTTCTGAAGCCTACTGGTCTCTGGATCCTTGAAGAACGAAGCGTAAAGAATGACGCCCAATCCACCGATGACCAATCCCACAATGAGGTATTTCAAAACCAACCATACATAGTCCCGCACGGTAAAACTAATCATCTCAAAGTTGAGTGTCGTCGGATTGAATATGTATTTAAACTTTGGCAATTCCGTTTGTATTGGATTCTGACAAATTTAGGACAATCAAGGCAATTTGAGATTAGTTTTGTGTCCCATCAATAGGCATTATGACATCACAAGAGATTAGAAAACAATTTTTGGATTTTTTCGCGCAGCAAAAACATCAAATCGTTTCATCCGCACCCATGGTCATCAAAGGTGATCCCACCTTGATGTTCACCAATGCGGGAATGAATCCATTTAAAGATATTTTCTTGGGCAATGCGCCCGTGGTGCATCCACGAATTGCCAATACACAAAAGTGTTTGCGCGTCAGTGGAAAGCACAATGACTTGGAAGAGGTAGGAGTGGATACCTACCACCACACCATGTTTGAAATGTTGGGCAACTGGAGCTTTGGTGACTATTTCAAAGAAGAAGCCATTGGATGGGCGTGGTCATTATTGACAGATGTATATAAAATCCCCAAGGATCAATTGTATGTTACCGTCTTTGAAGGAGATGCTTCAGAGAACTTGGACTTTGATCAAGAGAGTTATGACATCTGGAAAAAATATATCGCTGAAGACCGCATTTTAAAGGGAAATAAAAAAGACAATTTCTGGGAGATGGGCGCCATGGGGCCCTGTGGACCTTGCTCTGAAATACATGCAGACATCCGCTCCGCAGAGGATCGTCAAAATGTTGATGGAAGAACGCTGGTCAACAATGACCATCCACAGGTGATTGAGATTTGGAACAATGTATTCATGCAATTCAACCGCAAAGCGGATGGAAGTTTAGAAGCTTTGCCCAACAAGCACGTGGATACAGGCATGGGCTTTGAGCGATTGTGCATGGTATTGCAAGGCAAACAATCCAACTATGACACGGATGTTTTTTCTCCTCTGATTCAAAAAATTGAACAGCTCAGCGGATTGACTTATACAGCAACCGCAGAAAAGAAAGATGTTGCCATGCGTGTGATTGCCGATCACGTCAGGGCGGTATCTTTTGCTATAGCGGACGGACAATTGCCATCTAGTTCTGGTGCAGGATATGTTATTAGAAGAATTCTGAGAAGAGCCGTGCGCTATGGATACAGTTTCTTGCAATTCAAGTCTGCCTTCATCCATCAGGTTTTTGAAGTATTGGAAAAACAAATGGGAAGTGCCTTCCCAGAGTTAAGTAAGAATAAAACATTGATTCAATCGGTAATCAGAGAAGAGGAAGAGAGTTTCTTGCGCACCTTGGAAAAAGGGATTGAACTTTTGGACAATGTCATTCAAAAAACCGATGGCGCAGAAATATCAGGAGCCATCGCTTTTGAACTATATGACACCTTTGGTTTCCCAATAGACTTAACCCAATTGATTGCCGGAGAAAATAACAAAACCATCAACCTTATTGAATTCGAATCTCAACTGCAAGCTCAGAAAGAGCGAAGCAGAGCGGCTACCAAATTGGAAACAGATGATTGGGTGAATTTGGCGGAAGGAGATACAACATTTGTTGGATATGATGAATTGGAAGTAGAAACCAAATTGCTTCGCTACCGCCGCATCAAATCCAAAGGAAAAGAAATGTACCAATTGGTATTGGAGACAACACCGTTTTACGCAGAAGGTGGCGGACAAGTAGGAGACAATGGCGTATTGTATTTTGGAGAAGACCGCATCCCTGTGGTTGATGTCAAAAAAGAAAATGGATTGATTGTTCATTTTACAGAAGAACTACCCACCTCACCAGAGAAAGTGGTGTTGGCCAAAGTTGACGCCACCTGGAGAAGGGATACCACAGCGCACCATAGCGCAACGCATTTGTTGCATGAAGCATTGCGAGAAGTATTAGGAACGCATGTTGAGCAAAAGGGATCATTGGTTAATCCCAACTATTTGCGGTTTGACTTTTCCCATTTTGCCAAAGTGAGCGAAGAGGAATTGACGCGCATTGAAGGTTTGGTAAATGACCGTATCCAATCCAATTATCCGTTGATTGAAAATCGCTCGGCCACGATAGAGGAAGCCAAAAACAGTGGCGCGATGATGTTGTTTGGAGAGAAATACGGTGATAAGGTTCGCATGATTCAATTTGGAAACAGCATAGAATTGTGTGGCGGAACACATGTGGGAAGTACTGGCATGATCAAACGATTTAAGCTTCAATCAGAGGGAGCCGTAGCAGCAGGAATTAGAAGAATCGAAGCGATAGCTGGTGCGATAGCTGACGCGCACATTGCAGGAGAGTTGGAAGAGTTGGAAGAAGTTCGCGTTGCATTAAAAAACAAAGATGCTGTAAAGGCCGTTAAAGATTTACAGCAAAAAGTAAGTGACTTGCAAAAGCAGTTAGAGGAAATGCAGCGTGCTCAAGCACAACAAGTGAAGCAAGTTTGGAAAGGACAGATTACCGCCCACAATGGACGCAATCTTTTGTTTGTAGATACTGATTTAGACGCGGGATCCATCAAGGACATTTGTTTTCAATTAAAAGGTGAGTTTACATCCTTTGGTGCTTTGATTACCAGTGTAAACAATGGAAAACCCATGATTACCGTAGCCTTGAG
>CANGVU010000037.1 GCA_947457325.1 Flavobacteriales bacterium
TTGGAGTATTGCAGGCAAAGGGTGAGTTTTTGGTATTCTTGGATGATGATGCAGAGTTTGTTGGTTTTGATGAATTAAGAAAGGTAGAGTTGATATTTGGTTGTAATTCAAATATTCACCTGATCGCATTTAACATCAATGGACACCCTGAGGTTCCTGAGAAGTTTAAGTTGTTTTCTGTTCATCGTGATAAGTTTGTTAATGGTTACATAGGTTGTGGTCATGCCATAAGAAAAAGTTCATTTGAGAGTTTAGGCGGCTACACCAAAGAATTATTTTTTTGGGGCGAAGAAATAGAATTTGCAATTAAAGTTTTTACCATTCCAAACGGGAAGATTTTATACAAAGGTGATGTTGTCGTTTTTCATAGGGTCAGCAGCCAATCAAGACTAAAATGGAAAGATGGTAGGTTCTATTATAAAGTGAGGAATAGACTTTTTTTAATGAGACGGTATTTTCCATTTCTCATTTCTATCGGTCTCCAATTTTATTACTTCCTTGCATACGGTGTAAGAGCTATCCAATTGAGCGAGTATGGATCTTTTTTTAGGGGAGTACGAGATTCATTTTCTTTTAAAATCAATTCTTCGCAAAAGTTGAATTGGCATCAATCTTTTAAGTGGTTTTTTGATAAATGAGTAAGTATTTTTTGTTTGCTGCATTGTTTATTAATTCACTTGGAATTGACGTTTCATTGCAGGATAAAATCCCAGGAATGTTTGTCAAGATTTTGGTGGTGGCATTACTATCTTTGAGTGTTCTGTCGAGTAGGAAAGAAAGATTTAGCAAAGGATTGAAGCGTGTTTTTATTTTAGTTTCTATTTATTTTGTTTTGAATTTGGCTTTAGGGCTTTTTTTTCAACAGCATCGTTTTACTAGTGTTTTTTTCATAGCCATGTTTTCATTGGTTATTCCAATTTTCCTTTTCCAACGAAGTTTTCGATTTGATGGCAAAGGTTTGCTGACATTTGTAAGTCTGCTGCCTATATTGGATTATTTGGTTTCTTTAGTCTTCAACTTTATTGAGTTTTATCCCATTTCCAGATTGGAATCTGATGGTGTAGCGCGACTTCAATGCACGAGTGTGCCAGCAAACTTTGCTATGACTTTGTTTTTTGCAATTTTCGCTCACGCATGCAATTATGAGAGGTTTAAGGAGAGGAAATTCCTTTATTTTCTATACCTGTTATTATTGTTTGTCTTTATCTTTCTAACTGGAGCAAGAATGGCCTTGTTGTGTTCACTGCTTATTGCGACCCTGATTATTCTGCGTAGTTTGAAGTTGAATAAGTTCAAGTCGGTAGTTCTAGGATTGGTTGTTTTGTTTGTGTCAATAAATTATTTAGTAATCAATAATTCTCGTAATTTCAATGATTCGGTTGAGTCAGGAGCAATCAACACAAGTGGAAGAAGTGCAGCCTGGATGTTTTTTTGGAATGAATATGAGAAAAATCGATTTTTGGGTATTGGCCATGGGAATTCAAGGAATTATTTTTTGGGCTCAGAGATTGAATTTTTCACCACTCCGCACAATGAGTACTTAAGGTTAATGTTAGAAGGAGGGGGAGTAGTATCGATGTTGGTTTTTGTTTTATCATTCAAATTTTTATACGCTAGATTCATTTTGTTTAAATCAAAAAGGTTGTTTTCAGACTATGCTTTATTGGTTATGTATTTTGTTACTTTGATTTATTCAATAACCGATAATACATTTTCAACCTATCAGTTTATTATTCCATTTTTATTGATGATAAAGTATTTTGATAATAATAAAGCTTGAGGATATGAAACTAGATGAAAATATGCGTTGTTTGGTGAGTTTGGGAAACGTTGAATTGAATGGTTTTGTTACCAGTCATGAGTATATCTCAGAATTGGATGCGTATATTCAACAGAAGAAACCATCATCAACCTGTTTTATGAATGCTCATATGTTTGTGGAAAGTCAAAGAAGAAAAGATTTGTACTTGAGTATCTCTAAATTTGATTTCGTATGTATGGATGGGGTTCCTTTGCTTTGGATTTGTAATGCGAAATCTGAAAGAACACTGACACGCATGGCTGGAATGGATGTGTTGCCACTGGTCCTGGATTTAGCCAATCGGAAAAATTATAAGATTTGTTTTATCGGGGGCACAGAGAATATGATGAGTTTGACAAGGCAATATTTACATCAAAACTATCCTCAACTTGAAGATTTCAATTATTATTGCCCTCCTTTTGGTGATGTTACAGAATCAGTGTTGGAGGAAGTTCTAACTGTACTAAATAATTGTGTCCCTGATATTGTGTTTGTTGTTTTAGGTTGTCCTAAACAAGAGTTACTCATGAGCGAGATATCTGGTAAAACAAACGCCTCAGTGCTTGCAGTAGGAGGCGCCTTACCTGTATTGATTGGACAACAGCGTCGCGCTCCAGTTTGGATGCAAAAGGCAAGTTTAGAGTGGTTGTATCGTCTGATGCAAGAGCCAAGGAGGCTTTTTAAAAGATATTTTGTAACCAACTCCTTGTTTCTGTTTTTGATTTTGAAGCAATGGTTGTTAGGAGGTAGAAACCCATGAAAATTACCATTGTTGCCGGAGTGCGTCCCAATTTTGTTAAGGTGGCTGCCATCATCCATGCGATCCAGCATCAGCAGAAATTAGGTGTAAATATCTCTTTCCGCCTCATTCATACAGGGCAACATTATGACGTCCACATGTCAGGTGCTTTTTTTAATCAATTGAATATTCCTTCGCCACATTCCAATTTAGAGGTGGGAAAGGGAACACAAGCGGAACAAACAGCCGCTATTATGATTAAGTTTGAGCAAGAACTTTTGTCTAACACCCCTGATTGGGTAATTGTAGTGGGGGATGTCACGTCCACAATGGCTTGCACTTTAGCTGCTGTCAAATTGAACATCATAGTAGCACACGTTGAAGCGGGTATTCGTTCCTATGATCGCTCAATGCTTGAGGAGGTGAATAGAATTGTGGTGGATTGTATTTGTGATTTGTTTTATACAACAACAGAAGAGGCTTCGTCGCAGTTGGAGAAAGAGGGTATTCCCCGAGAGAAGATTGTTTTTGTGGGCAACACAATGGTTGACACTTTGGTAGCCAATCTGGAACGATTGGTTCAGCCTGATTTGTGGAATGATTTTGAACTCAAAACGCAAGGCTTTTTATTATTAACGATGCATCGGCCATCCAATGTAGATCATCCCAAAGTTTTTCAGCAAAAAATTAACGCCATAGCGAATGCAGTGAGTCCTTTGCCCATAGTCTTTCCTGTTCACCCCAGAACCCAGAAGAACATAGCATCTTCAGGTATGCAATTACCGGATAATATTTTTGTCACCAATCCTCTTGGATACCTGGAGTTTATGTATCTCATCAAGAACGCCAAAGGTATTGTCACAGATTCAGGCGGAGTTACGGAGGAGGCAACTTTTTTGGGTATTCCTTGCATGACTTTGCGAAGCTCAACTGAGCGGCCAGAAACTTGTACCATTGGGACCAATGTGCTTATTGGTGAGGATATGGATTTATTGACATCTTCATTGAAGCAACTGATTCAAGGCAAATGGAAAGGGTCAAACATACCTGATCTCTGGGATGGAAGAGCTGCCGAGCGGATAGTTCAAGACCTGATATCCCGCAGTCCTTTTTGATTTGACAGAAAGTTTCCTCATCTTTGTAGCGGATGATTACTTCTAAATTTGGTTACTCAAAATATTTGCCTTTGATTGGTGTTGCCGCGGATTTGGTTGTGGTAAACATCGGTTTTTTTTTCTCCCATTATATAAGGTTTGGAATTTGGAATTGGTGGCCTGATGAACACGATGCTGAGTTATGGTTTTTGGTGAATTTTATTTGGGTGGTTATCGCCTTCTATCACAAGGCTTATACTTTTTTCCGAGGTGAGTCATTTGAGGAAATGCTCAGGAAATTGGCAGGCTATCATTTTATGTATGCTGCTACTGTTTTCTTGTTCTTGTTCACCTTAAATTTAGACACCATAGCACGTCTTTGGGTGTTGTATTATATGGTAACGAGTTTTGTTCTCTTTGTTCTTTTCCGTTGGTTTTTTCAGACTTTCTTTTCTTGGTACCGCTCCAAAGGCTATAACTTTAGGAATGTGGTTTTAATCGGAGAGGACAATTCTGTGCGTTATCTTTATAAAACGATGCGGGATGATATAACCCTGGGTTTTCGTGTGTTGGGTTTTTTTAGTGAGGGCAATTCAGAAGAGAAAGAGAAAATGACATTCATGGGCTGTCCAGATTTAGGCCCTCTAAGTGATTTGAAGGACTATTTGATTAAGAATGATGTTCACGAGGTTTATTGGCAGTTGACACCTTCAGAACATCCCTTACTCAAGGAGATTGTCCAGTATTGCGAGAATAATCTGATTCGTGTTAAGTTCATTCCATACTTTGGTTCAACATTATTGGGTCGAAAACCGATTATCGATATGTTTAGATTGATGCCATTGGTTAGTTTGCGCAGTGAACCATTGCAACTTCCTCTGAATCGTGCTTTGAAACGGACTTTTGATGTGGTGTTTTCTTTAATGGTTTTATTGTTTTTGATGCCAATTTTAATCCCGATTCTATCTTTTCTGATTAAGTTGGGGTCAAGAGGGCCTGTCTTTTTTAAACAGTTGCGCACTGGCGAAGATGGGCGTTCTTTCTGGTGCTACAAGTTCAGAACGATGCGCGTTAATCTTGAGGCAGATGCATTGCAAGCCATTGAGAATGATCCTAGGCTAACAAGGATTGGCGGGTTTCTCCGTCGGTCCAACATGGATGAGTTACCTCAATTCTGGAATGTTTTAACTGGAGAGATGTCTGTAGTTGGTCCAAGGCCACACATGCTGAAGCATACGGAAGAGTATAGCCAACGTGTGAGTAAATTCTTGGTACGTCATTTAGCTAAGCCAGGCATCACTGGATGGGCGCAGGTGAATGGATTAAGAGGGGAGACCAAAGAACTTGTTGAAATGGAACGACGCGTTGAGGCAGATATCTGGTATGTAGAAAACTGGTCCCTTACATTGGACGTAAGGATTGTTATCAAAACAATCTGGAATATGATCAAAGGTGAAGAGAAAGCCTACTAGTTTTCTTTGATTACTTTGACAAATTTCTCAATTGAGTCATTTCGTAGTCCAAGGTGATAAATTCCAGCAGGTAAGGCAGATAAGTTGATCAACTTTGTGTTGTTGTCTTTTAAAACCAATTGTCCCAATGGGTTATACACTTGAATAGATTGGTAGTTTCTGTCAAGTTGAATAAAGTCTTTGGTAGGATTGGGGTAAACCAAATTTTGTTCAATAGACCCTATAGATGTTCCACCGCAAGCGGTTTCGCATTCTTGCATCAAATCATAGAAATATCCTGCATAATCCAACCCGTCGCTGCCGATGCTGCTGCAACCGCTCAGGGATATGCACCCTGAATCAGTAGCTACAATTCCCAGTACCATGTCACATTCTCCAAAAGTAATTCCTGTTGGAATTGGATTGCAAAAAGCGTGGCAAGGTCCAGGCATGTAACTCGAAATACCGTGGTAGTTAACAGCAACGCATTCGTTCAAGTAGGTTACTTCGTCGCAACCACAAACGGGGATGTAATCTCCAATGCAATCCACTGCAAAATTAAATAAGCTATCCACAACGCAGGGCAATGTGACAACCGTATCCTCTATGCAAGCAGAATTACATTCCCATTCACTATTGTAGAAATATCCTGCGTAATCAAAACCATCGCTACCCACTGAACTGCAACCAGAAATAAAGACGCATCCGCTATCCGTCATAGCAACACCCAGTGCCATTGCGCAAAGTCCAAAATCTACACCCGCGGGAAGAGTCAAGCACTGAATAGTATCAACAACTGGACATTCGCCATCGGTCCATGAAGTTACTCCACCATAGTAGGTGGCTTCGCAATCATTGCCATATGTAGTACCATCACAACCACAGACAGGCATCCAAATCATTGGACAAGCCATGTTAATGTCTATCAATGAAGGATCAATACAACCTGTTCCACCTTGACATTCTCCATCTGTCCAAGATGTGACACCACCGGTATTGATAGCTATACAATCATTGCTGTAAGTCACACCATCGCATCCGCAGACCGGCATCCATATCATTGGGCACAGCGCATCAGGATTGATTAAAGATGAATCAACACAATTGTCTTGAGCTTTTGAAGTGAATGCCAATAACAAAAGTGCAAAAAAGAGAGTGATTTGATTTTTCATTTTAAGTGTTTGTTACGATTAGACCACAGGGCTAATCATTGGGTTGCATGTAAAAAAAAAAGGCTGTATATCACAGCCTATTATACTAGTCTTCATCGCCGTCATCATCATCGCCATCATCGTTGTTGTCGGCATTATCATCATCGTCATCATCGTCGTCATCATCGGAATCGGAATCTCCCTTGAAATTATCGAAATCTCCTACAGGCATTCCTGCCGCATCGTTGCCTTCATCATCCCCAGCCACTTCCATGTTCTTGTCAATCTTGAACAAGTAAATGGTATCCTCTGTTTTTATTTCGAGCGCTTTGATGAATTCTCCTTTTGGAGTTGTAAAAGAAACCAAATTTTCATTTTCAAATCCATTGGGATAAAATTCAGCAATTAAATCTGCATGCTCTTGCGAAATGTTCTTGTAATCTTTGATAATGCGCTTCATATCTCTTTTGTAACAAACTTATTTATTGATTTAATAACCAGGCAAAGATGAGCGGTGCCACGATGGTTGCGTCACTTTCAATGACAAATTTAGGGGTGTTAATGTCCAATTTACCCCAAGTGATTTTTTCATTGGGAACCGCGCCAGAATAAGATCCATAACTTGTTGTGCTGTCAGAAATCTGGCAGAAATATGACCAAAATGGAACATCATGCATTTCCATATCTTGATACAACATGGGAACAACACAAATGGGGAAGTCACCCGCGATACCACCTCCAATTTGAAAAAATCCAATTCCTTTACCAGCACAATTTTGGGTGTACCAATTGGCCAACCACATCATGTATTCAATCCCGCTTTTCATCGTCGTGGGTTTGATCTCAGATTTAATACAATAGCTGGCGAAAATATTTCCCATTGTACTGTCTTCCCATCCTGGTACGATGATGGGTAGATTGCGCTCGGCGGCAGCAATCATCCAAGAGTTCTTGGGGTCAATTTGATAATATTGTTCTAAAACACCACTCAATATCATTTTGTACATGAATTCATGGGGGAAATAACGCTCTCCTTTTTCATCGGCATCCTTCCACAAAGCATGTATGTGTTTTTGTAATCTTCTGAATGCCTCCTCTTCAGGAATGCAAGTATCCGTTACGCGATTCAAGCCTTGCTCCAATAAATCCCACTCATCTTGTGGAGTAAGATCACGGTAGTTTGGCACTCTGCGGTAGTGGTCATGTGCTACCAAATTCATGAGGTCTTCTTCTAAGTTGGCACCAGTGCATGAGATGATATCTACTTTTCCTTGACGAATCATTTCTGCCAAACTTATACCCAGCTCCGCGGTGGACATTGCTCCTGCTAGGGTAATCATCATTTTCCCGCCTTCAGTAAGGTGCGCTTCGTAACCCTTAGCTGCATCCACAACAGTAGCTGCATTGAAGTGCAAATACTGCGATTCCATGAAGTCTCGGATGCTGGTGAATTTACTCATTTCGTTTTTGATTTTGACATTTGAATTTCTGCGCAAATATGGACACGTTCGCGTAAACTCAAAAAAAACTTTGATGAATTTTCAAAAAAAAAATGTGCAATGAAAAAAGAACTTTATCGAGGGTTGATTAAGGTCACTATTTTTCTTTTTAATATTCGCTTAATTTGAACGTCTACTGTTTTATCCAATGGATCTTTTAGAATATAATGCACCTTACAATCGATGGCATCTACCTTGATTTGAACAGTTTTCACGGAAAAGGTATCGGGAATAATGTCGGTATGAAAGGCGTAAATTTCGTCCCAAAGTGTTTTTTCAATGACATTGATATCAGATAGGGTGTAAGGATTTACTTGAAAATCGATGTATGATTTTTTTAATTCTCGTCGTGTATAGTTGATGATTTCTTCGCTAAAGACTTTGTTATTGGGAATGTAAATGATGTCATCATCTTCACTGAGCAAGTGAACATTGGTGAGGGTGATATCCAA
>CANGVU010000038.1 GCA_947457325.1 Flavobacteriales bacterium
AAGGTTTTGAGCATGAAGAAGGTCGTGTTGCCTATGATGTAGCGATACAAGCGGAGACGGGATTCATGAGCATTAACGGTGAAGTAGGTTCAGAACCATTAAAACTTCCGGTAGCCTTTAAGGATGTAATCGCCGCACACCAACTCAAAGAGGGTTTACTCTGCGCTTTGTTAGATAAGACAAAAACGGGAAGAGGAATGTTGGTGGAATGTTCTTTGGAAAGTGCTGGAATCGTGAGCTTAATGAATCAAGGAAGCAATTTTTTGAAAACAGGGCAAGTACCTAAAGCTTCAGGTTCTCTGCATCCCAACATTGCACCTTATGGAGAGCAACTTGTTTTCAAGGACAACACAAGGATTGTATTGGCCATAGGAAGTGACAAACAGTTTACCGCTCTTTGCAGCGTCTTGCAATGCGATGCGATAACCAATGATCAACGATTTCACAACAATATCTCAAGGGTTCAGAACCGAAAAGAATTGCTTCAAAATTTGATAAAAGCGGCCCAGCATATTTCTTTTCAAAACATAAGAGAAACACTCATTTCCCAAAGTATTCCATTTGGTGAAGTGAAAACCATTGATCAGGTAATTGACAGTCCAAGTGCACTTGAGAAAATCACTGTTCATCAAAACGGAGAGCGCAGCATTTCACACATTGGATTTAAAATGATTAAATAAAGAAATCACTGCAATCTTTCAGACTCAGTCCAATGGTATCCTTTGGAGACATGAACGCACTTTTCCAATCAATAGGCCATTGGATTTTCAATGACTCATCTGCCACGTGCAAGCATCGTTCTGCATCTGGTGAATAGTATTGCGAGCATTTGTACTTCACCAATGTATTGTCTTCCAAACTTAGAAAGCCATGTGCAAAACCTTCTGGAACAAAAAGGAATTTAAAATCTGAAGCCTTAAGCTCAATCATCAAATGTTCACCAAAAGTTGGACTAGATTGGCGCAAATCAACCACAACATCCAAAATGCTGCCGGTAACAACTTGAATCAATTTGGCCTGTGATTTTGGGGGGATTTGAAAATGCAATCCCCTCATTGCATTCTTACAAGAGTAGCTTTGATTATCCTGAACAAAAGTTAAGTTAAGGCCCGTATTTAATCGAAAAGACGCCTCATTGAAGCTCTCGAAGAAATAACCACGGTCATCATGAAATAGTCGAGGCTCAATCATTAGAAGCCCGTTAAGCGGCAATGGAGAAATCTTCATTTATTTGGCAAGTATGGATAAGTACAGCACTATTGTGGTTGCTAGCGTTACAATGGGCGAAATCACGCCAAGAAATCCAGATGCATACAAAGGTCTTGGTTCAATATAAACAATATCACCATTTTGAATATAAAATTCATTATAAGCCAAAGCATCTATTTTCGATAAATCAAACAAGTAAATCTCATCGTTACCATTGATTTTCCTAATGACTTTAACTCTTGAACTGATACCTCTTTGGTTTATACCACCACCAATAGTGATAGCCTCCAAGAGTGAACATCTATGTTTCGGAAGGGGAACAACAGAGCTAGCGGACCCAGCACCATTAAAAAAAATAAACCTGTTGTTCACAATGTCAATCATACAATATGGATCAACAAAATACTCCGAAAATCTCTTTTCCAAACTATCCTGGGCCTCAAACAAAGTCATTCCATTGAGATTAACTTTACCTAACAGAGGTAAATTGTAGTTACCGTAAATATCTTGGATGTATTCATACTGACTCGTAGCACGTTGGTTTCTGACCATTTGATTTGAACCTTCAACATTCACTATCGATTCAAAAATCAAATCACCGTTTCTTGACATCAGCAAAAATTGAATAGTAGATGAGGTGTTTATTCTTTGCTCCCTGCTCGCGGAATCAATCTGAGGAACCTTAAAGGGAAAATCTTCATCTGTCTGAAGCATAAAATCTCTGTTCACAATACATGAACTGAAAAACAGCATGAGTATAGCAATGAATATGCTTAATTTTGTTATTGATGACATGGAACAAAAATAACACAAAACCATAAACTTGTGCAGGTTGTAATTATTGGAGCTTCGGACAATCCTGAGCGATACAGTTATCGGGCCACTGAGGCACTTTTAAAGAAAAGGTTTAACGTGGTACTGGTGGGATTAAAAAATAAAACAGTATTAGACCATGCTATACAACCTGCGATACCTGCTATCAATGATGATGTTGTTGTAACACTTTATTTAGGGCCAAAAAATCAAGATGCTTTTATTCAAGACATCATTCTTTTGCATCCATTAAAAGTCATCTTTAATCCAGGAACGGAAAACCCTGTTTTTCAGCAAGTATTGAATGATAATAATATTGCATGGGAAGAGGCTTGCACTTTGGTCAAACTGAGCTTGAATCAATTTCCATGATTACCATTCGCAAGGCTACAACCGGAGACTGCGATGTTATTCTACAATGGGAAAACAATCCATTGCTATGGGAGGTAACAGATGAGCCCGGACCATTTACGAAAGAAGATATTTCTACATTTCTTTTGGAACAAAACTCCATGAAAACTGCAAATCAAGAACGCTGGATCATTGAAAATTGTTTAGAGCCCATTGGAATGGTTGATTTGTTTCAATGGGATCCTGATCAACGGTCTGTTGGGATTGGCATAGCATTGCCCAATATTGAATCAAGAAAAAAAGGATTTGCAACAGAGGCATTAAAAATTGTTCACTCCACAATGAAAATGAAATATGGCGTTCAACATTTTCATTGTATCATCCATAACAACAATCCTGCTTCTCAAAAGTTATTTGAGAAATTGGGTTATCAAAAAATGCAATCAGAAAATCATCGAGATCAAAAAGTTTACCGCTACAGAAAGAGCTTGGAGCTATGAAAAAAATCGTCATTTTCACAATCATAATTACCCTAGGAGTGTCTGCTGCCCTTGCATATGGATTGTGGTATAAACAATCCGAAACAGAAATAATATTTTCCATTTCGGAAGAATCAAAACCCTCTGAAATTGCAGACCAATGGCCCTTTGACTCATTTTGGAAACAGTCATTCCTAGCAGGATGTGCGCTCAAAAGATTGCACCATGTACCAGCAGGCAAGTATAAAATCAATTCTGATATGTCTCCCATTGATGTGATTCATATGTTGAGAAGAAAGGAGCAACTCGATATTCTGATTAGAATAGATAATGCCAATCAATCAGACTCGTTGTTTCAAATCTTAAGTCAAGAATTGGGTAAAGACGTCTCCAAATATCCAGAGGCATTCGATAGCGTTTTTTATTCTGAATATCCTGAGCCAAATGCCAACATCCGCACTACCTATTTTTTTGCAGACACATATGCCTTTACCTATGGGGAGCAGCCAGAGAAGACTGCTGGCAGATTCCATCAGTTTTACATTGATTTCTGGACACCAGAAAGACTGAATAAGTTAAAGGAAGTGGGACTGAATAAAGAGCAAGCGTATATTTTGGCATCAATGGTTAAGGGTGAAACCAAAGTTTTTTCAGAAGCAAGCACTATTGCAGGGCTTTATATTAACCGATTAAGAAAACCAATGAAGCTTCAATGTGATGCAACTGTAAAGTACGCATTAGAACTAAAAAATGCTCAACGGATTTTAAAGCAAGATCTAAATCTTGATTCACCATACAACACCTACATCATTGATGGACTTCCACCAGGTCCAATATTCATCACAGAAAAAAAATACATAGACGCCGTTCTGCAATTTGAAAAGCACAACTTCATTTATATGTGCGCAGAAGATGATGGGAGTGGCAAACATTTGTTCACTTCATCATTTGATGAGCATCAAAAAAATGCAAAAAAATACCAGAAGTACTTGAATGGATTGAACATCAGGCGATGATGAAAACAACGCTCTTCTGTATCCTTATTTTTCTCTTTGGCTATCAATGCCAAAGTCAAAAAAATGATAGCCTTTGCAATTGTCAAAAGACAGTACCAATCGGAACTGTCGCTTTTGGATCTATGAGCTTCCTTGCTCTTAATGAGATGTGGTACAAAGACTACCCGCGATCTTCATTTCATTTATTCAATGACGGAAATGAATGGTTACAAATGGATAAAGTGGGACATGCATTCAGCGCATACCAATTGAATCAGTTTTTCTTCAATCAATACCAGCGAACCGGATATGACGCCAAAAGAAGTATAAGAAATGCAACAATCTCTTCATTGAGTTATATGACAACCATAGAAATACTGGATGGTTTTTCAAAACATTGGGGATTCTCGCCTATTGACTTTTGTGCCAACTTATCTGGCAGTCTTTTACATTTAATACAACAACAAAAATGGAGCGAACAAAAAATTCAAATGAAATTTTCTTATCACGAAACTCCATTTGCAAAATACAACCCTTCACAATTAGGTGATAATTTTCAACAACGTGTTTTCAAGGACTACAACGGGCAAACATACTGGTTGTCTTTTAATTCAACACTATTTCTCAATAAAAACAACACTTTCAGAGATATCATATCGTTATCGATTGGATATAGCACCGCGGAAATGACGCATGCAAAAACCAACAATTTTATTGTTAATAATTTTCAACGACATCGTGAATTTCTTTTTTCTTTTGATGCAGATTTGAATCGTGTGAAATGGAAGCGAAAGGGTTTGAAAAAAGTGATGAAGATTTTCAACGTAATCAAAGTTCCTTTGCCTACGATGAAGATACGCGAGAACGGAAAAATTAGTTTTCACCTCTTCTACTTCTAAAATTGAACGCAATGCTCACACTTACATTTTGGCAACAATCAACCGTTTAATACTATGAGTAAAACAAAAAAGGCTGCAGCACCTAAAAAAGCTGCAAAGAAGGCCGCTCCAGCTAAGAAAGCTGCTGCTCCTGCAAAGAAAGCTGCTCCAGCTAAGAAAGCCGCTCCTGCAAAGAAGGCTGCTGCTCCTAAAAAAGCTGCTGCTAAGAAAGCTGCTCCAGCGAAAAAAGCTGCTGCTCCTAAGAAGGCTGCTGCTAAGAACGCTGCTCCAGCGAAAAAAGCTGCTCCAGCCAAGAAAGCTGCTCCAGCGAAAAAAGCTGCTGCTAAGAAGAAGTAATTTTTTCTTACCGAAATTAAAAGCCCCGATTACTCGGGGCTTTTTTTATTTCTGATAACTCAGTTCTAGAAGTATTGGTAGGTGATCACTGTATCCACCTTTGTAACTATCACCGACATAAGTGCGAGCAGGTGACATCTCCCCCTTGTTATTGGTGTACATCATGAAATCAAACCCGACAGCTTCCGATCGTTTAAATAACCAACCTTTACCATCTTGATTCAACATTTCGCTATTTACAATAAACTGATCTAGGAAACCCCACTCTCCTTTGTAGAAGTGGCTTCCCTTATTTGTAACATCCGTTTTTTTCATGAGATTGGCAAATTGTTTTCCATTCACCCACTCCAACCTTGCCACACTTTGATTGTCAGGATAATCATTAAAATCACCCATCAATATCATATTGCAATCAGGATTCTGTTTCATCCGATTCGTCATCACTATGGATAACTGTTCAGAAGCCAGCTGTCTGGATGGCGCAGATTTTTCCGTTCCTCCACTTCTACTCGGCCAATGATTGACATAAAAAACAATTAACTCATTGTTCACTTTTCCCACTACTTCTAGTATATGCCTGGTCTTGTCATTCTCTGGCAGAACAATATTGTGTTTATTCACACTCACCAAATCCATCAAATCAGAACGATACAAAAGTCCAACATCAATACCACGTTCGTCTTCTCCCTCCAAAAAGGCCACTCGGTAATGACCTTCATTTAGAAGCGTATTGGATACCAGATCATTCAAACAGGATGCATGCTCCACCTCAATGAGGCCAATTACCATGGGCCAATGGTTTCCGTTCTCTATTTTGACTCCTTCTACTACTTGAGCGATGTGCTTCAATTTCTCTTGATATCGTTTTCCATTCCAATTTAATTTTCCATTTGGCGTAAAATCATCATCATTCTCTGGATCATTAATGGTATCGAAAAGATTCTCTACGTTATAGGACATGACATAGGCTTCAGAAACTTCACGACTGCTTGGCATACCCACCTTGATTCGCATGGAGCGAGGAACAAAACAACCTGTGGCAAAAATCACCATCAAGATTAGCCCATAAAAAACCTTCAATTTCATGTTCATTAATTTCCGACAAATCTAATCCGATTGTTGGTGGTTGGCTATTTTTACAATATGAAATTGTTGTTGCGCACTTTCCAAGTTCTCTTCCTAGGTATCTTATTAAACGGGTGCACTTCATCAACAGAAAACAATGAAAAGACTGTCTTCTATTACAATGAAAGTGGAAGTGTAAAGTCCCTAGATCCTGCTTTTTCCAATGACTTGGAAAGCATGTGGATCATCAATCAATTGTTTGATGGCCTCGTGGGATTGGATAGTAATCTTATTCCACAGCCGCTTATTGCTCATTCTTGGAATATCTCAGAAGATCAGAAAACCTATCGATTTCATTTGCGTAACAATGTTTGGTTTCATAACTACGCAGGTAATCAAAGACGCGTAAAGGCATCTGATTTTGTTTTCAGCTTTGAACGCATCATCAATTCAGAATTGGCTTCTCCGGGCAAATGGATATTTGACGCTTGTATCAAAGAGCAACCGTTTGTTGCCATCAATGATAGTACACTTGAAATAAAACTTCAAAAACCGCAAGGTTCTTTTTTACAATTGCTTGCTACGGTTTTTGCCAATGTTGTTTTTCCAGAGGCAGTATTGGCATCGGCTGATAACTTTAGAACACACCCAATTGGATCCGGACCATTTGAATTCAAATTCTGGGAAACCGATGTTGCAATGGTTTTACACAAAAACGCTCATTACTGGATGAAAGATAATCAGGGGAAACCTCTGCCATACCTTGATGCGGTAAAAATAGATTTTGTCAAAGATGTGTATGCAGAATTTCAAGGATTACGAAGTGGAAAATATGATTTCATGAGTGGATTGGACGCCAATTTTATCGATGAACTGCTAACAACTGATGGGCAGTTATTGAGCAATCAAGATCAACTGAACATGTTCAAAATGCCCTTTATAAAAACGGACTATATCGGATTTCTCTTAGACAAAAACAGCCGTGAAATCACCCAAGACCAAGACTATCGCAAATTGATTTACTACACAACACCTCGAAAAGAAATTTGTCAACTCCGCAACAATCTCATTCTCCCTGCCAATCAGGGTTTTGTACCGCCTACCCTTTTAAGCAAGTCGAATTGGAAAAAGGATTACAGCAACAAACTGCTCGTTGATTCACTGCTTCGGGTTTTGCATCAGAGATGGGGAAATCCACTTCCTAGTGTTACATTGACCATCACCCCTGAATACACTGATATTTTTGAAATGATGCAAAAGCATTGGTCCAAACTTGGAATCAACATTCAAATACAAGTCCTTCAATCTTCTACTTTTAAAGATGCCGTAGCCAAAGGAAAAGTGACCATGTTTCGAAAAAATTGGTTAGCCGATTATGCTGACGCCGAAAACTTTTTACAGATTTTTCGCAGAGAACTATGGTCCCCTGCAGGAGCCAATTACACCCACTATTTCAATCCGCAGTTTGACAAGTTCTTTGACCAGTCCTCAGCGTTGACCAATCTTGAAGAGCGCCAACGATACCAAAACGAAATGGAAGAAATTGTCTTACAAGATTACCCCGTCATTCCATTGTATTATGATCAAGTGGTCCATTTCGTCAATAAGCGAGTGAAAAATTGGAGCATTAACGGGGTCAATCAAATCGATTTAACGAAAGTTCAAAAAGTAAACTTAAATTAGCCGGCATGTTAAAAATTGACACCCATACGCACATCATGCCGGCGCAAATTCCCAATTGGTCAAAGGAATTTGGCTACGCTGGGTTTATTCACCTCGATCATCACCGAGCGGGGTTTGCCAGAATGATGCAGGGTGACAAATTTTTTCGAGAAATTGAATCCAATTGTTGGGACCCCAAATTGCGGATTCAGGAATATGCGCAATTTGATACTCAAGTTCAGGTGGTATGTACCATACCTGTTTTGTTTTCTTATTGGGCCAAACCAGAAGACGGACTTAAAGTCAGTCAATTTTTAAACGATCAC
>CANGVU010000039.1 GCA_947457325.1 Flavobacteriales bacterium
AGACAAACAAATCATCGTTCAATACACCCCCCACCTCATTGAATTGAGCGAAGGTTTTGTAGACAACGACCAACAAATAGCCCTTTATACCGATCACCAAATCTTTGAACGTTACCACCGTTTCAAACTCAAAGAAGGTTTCAAGAAAAGCAAAGAGGCACTGACCTTAAAAGAAATTTTATCGCTTCAGCCGGGCGACTATGTCGTGCACATTGATCACGGTGTCGGTCAATTTGCCGGACTTCAAAAAATTGATGTCAACGGCAAAGAGCAAGAAGCCATTCGCTTGGTGTACAAAGGTGGTGACACACTGTACGTGAGCATACACAGTTTGCATCGCATCAGCAAATACAGCGGAAAAGAAGGCACTGCGCCCAGCATGGATCGCCTGGGAAGTCCTGCTTGGCAAAACCTAAAACAAAAGACCAAGGCCAAAGTCAAAACCATTGCTTTTGATTTGATAAAACTATACGCCAAAAGAAAATCCACCATCGGCCATGCCTATCCGCCGGATAGTTATTTGCAAATGGAGTTGGAAGCTTCTTTCATGTACGAAGACACGCCGGACCAAGCCAAGGCCATCACAGCGGTCAAACAAGACATGGAATCTCCTTCACCCATGGACCGACTGGTCTGTGGCGATGTGGGTTTTGGAAAAACAGAAGTGGCCATGCGCGCCGCTTTCAAAGCTGCTACGGACGGAAAACAAGTCGCCGTGTTGGTGCCCACCACCATTCTTGCGTTGCAACACTACAAAAGCTTTGCTGCGCGATTCCGTGATTTCCCAGTAACGGTAGACCATATCAGTCGATTCAAATCTTCCAAAGACAAAAAAATCACTTTGGAAAAATTAGCCAAGGGCCAAGTTGACATTCTCATCGGAACGCATTCCATTGTGGGTAAAGATGTCAAATTCAAAGACCTTGGATTGATGATCATCGATGAGGAACAAAAATTTGGCGTTGCTGCAAAAGACAAATTAAAAACCATGAAAGCCAATGTGGATGCGTTGACTTTAACAGCAACTCCCATCCCACGAACGCTTCAGTTTTCACTCATGGGCGCCCGCGACCTGAGCATCATTCAGACTGCACCACCCAATCGCCATCCCATACATACCCAACTCATCACCATGGATGAAGATGCCATTCGCGATGCCATCAGTTACGAGGTGCAAAGAGGGGGCCAGGTATTTTTCATCAACAATAGAATTCAAAACCTGCAAGAAGTTGCCGGCATGATTCAACGCCTTTGCCCCGATGTTCGCATCGGCATTGGCCACGGTCAAATGAAAGGCGAACAGTTGGAAGAGGTGATGACCCAATTCATAGAAGGCGCATTTGATGTGTTGGTTTCTACTTCCATCGTCGAAAGTGGCATTGACATCTCCAATGCCAACACCATCATCATCAACAATGCGCATCAATTTGGTATGAGCGACCTCCACCAGCTACGTGGTCGTGTGGGTCGAAACAACAAAAGAGCGTTTTGCTATCTCATCTCACCGCCCATCCACCTCATGCCCGATGACACCCGAAAAAGATTGACCGCCATTGAGCAATTCAGTGATCTGGGAAGCGGATTGCACATTGCCATGCGCGACCTAGACATCCGCGGTGCGGGAGATTTACTCGGAGGAGATCAAAGCGGTTTCATCAATGAAATGGGATTGGAAACCTACCAGAAAATATTGGGAGAAGCGCTGGAAGAATTGAAACAAGAACACTTCCAAGATCTCTATCAAGAAGAGCTCAACCGCGAATCCAAATTTGTCAAAGAAACCAATTTGGAAACAGACATGGAGCTCTTCATTCCCGATGATTACGTCAGTGACATTCGGGAGCGAATTGCCCTTTACAAAGCGTTGGATGATTTGGACAACGAAGCCCAAATGGAGAAATTCATCAAGGATTTGGTAGACCGATTTGGCGCGATTCCCGAACCCACCTTGGCCTTGATAGACACCATGCGCATCCGTTGGACTGCCAATGCACTGGGCATGGAGAAATTGGTCATGAAGTCCGGAAAAATGATCGCCTACTTCATCTCCAAACAAGACTCGCCGTTTTACCAAAGTGAGGTATTTACACGTATTCTAGAATTCTTGAAGAAATACAGCCATGAGGTGAAAATGTACGAGAAGGACAATACCCTCCGAATGAGTTTTCAAAACATCAACAACGTGCACATTGCCTTGCAATGGTTGCAGCGCATTTGATGCCCCAATTTGATGTAAATTAGCAAAAAAAAGATGATCGTCATTACTGGTGCTGCAGGTTTTATTGCATCCGCTTTGGTGGGAAGACTCAACGAGTTGAGGTATTTTGATTTGGTCTTGGTCGATGACTTCTCGCGCGAAGATCGCAAAGTCAATTACAGCCAAAAAAAATACCGCTGTTTGGTCGAGCGCAGTGAATTCCCCGCTTGGTTGGATGCCAATGAAAATCAAGTAGACTTCATTTTTCATTTGGGCGCTCGCACCGATACCACTGAATTCAACAAAGCCATCTTTGACGAGCTCAACGAGCAATACTCACAAACCATTTGGAACAAGTGTGTGGAATATGCGATTCCATTGGTTTACGCATCTTCAGCAGCTACCTATGGTGATGGAAGTTTGGGTTACAACGATGACCACAACATCATCCCGCAGCTCAAACCTTTGAATCCCTATGGCGATTCCAAGAACAACTTTGATATCTGGGCGTTGCAACAAAAGACAACTCCATTTTTTTGGGCAGGTTTAAAATTCTTCAATGTATACGGCCCCAATGAATACCACAAAGGCCGCATGGCCTCTGTTGTGTGGCACAGCTACAATCAAATCCTGAACAATGGAGATATGAAGTTGTTTCGTTCACACAACCCCAATTACACCGATGGTGGTCAAATGAGAGACTTTGTTTACGTGAAAGATGTGGCCAACGTGTGTGTTTGGTTGATGGAGACCCGAAAGAAATCAGGAATCTACAACCTAGGCAGTGGAAAGGCCAGAACGTTTTTGGACTTGACCAAAAACACCTTCAAAGCCATGGGCAAAGAAGAAAACATTTCTTTCATCGACACCCCCATTGACATCAGAGACAAATACCAATATTTCACCGAAGCCAATATGAACAAACTCATAGAGGCTGGGTATCCACATCCCTTTCACACGTTGGAGGAAGGGGTGTCTGATTACGTCTCCAACTACCTTATGCAAAACTTGAAAATTTACTGATATGTCAAAAATAGTTTACGTCACCCGCAGAGAGCGATTCAACGCAGCACACAAGCTGTGGCATGAGGAATGGAGTGCAGAAAAAAACCTGGAGGTGTTTGGAAAATGTTCCAACCCCAACTGGCACGGACACAATTACGAATTGTTTGTGACCATCAAAGGAGCATTAAAAGAAGAAACTGGATTTTGCATGGACCTCAAGGTACTCAGCACCATTATTAAATCCAAGGTAACCGACGTTATCGATCACAGAAATTTGAACTTGGATATCCCATGGATGGCGGGAATTAAAACGTCTACAGAAAATCTAGCTGTTGTAATTTGGGAAAGAATTGAGCAAGAGATCAAAGAAGCAGGATGCCAATTGCACTCCGTTAAATTGTATGAGACGGAAAACAATTTCGTAGAGTACTTTGGTGGAGAATAATATGGAAGAAGCAGTCAGAAAAATATTGACCACCATCGGTGAAGACCCCAACCGGGAAGGACTATTGAAAACACCGGAGCGCGTAGCCAAAGCTTATGAGTTTTTGACACAAGGCTATCAGCAAGACGCCAAGGATGTTTTAGAATCCGCCATGTTTTCCGAATCCTATTCCGAAATGGTGTTGGTCAAAGACATTGAAGTGTACTCCTTGTGCGAGCACCACCTGCTTCCCTTTTTTGGAAAAGCACACATCGCTTACATTCCCAATGGTAAAATTGTTGGACTAAGCAAAATCCCACGTGTAGTGGATGTGTTTGCGCGCAGACTTCAAGTGCAGGAACGATTGACCATTGAAATTAGAGACTGCATCCAAGAGACCCTCAATCCGATTGGGGTAGCTGTGGTGATGGAATGCCAACACTTGTGCATGCAAATGAGGGGCGTGAATAAACAAAATTCGTTAACAACCACCTCTGCATTCAGCGGAGCGTTCTTGGATGACGACAAATCTCGAAAAGAATTTATACATTTGATCGCAAACAAATTGAAGTAATATGAATACACCAGATTTTCAAAGAGATTTCTCCATTGATGAAGTAAGTTCATCCAGTGTAAAAGCGTTCATGAACCGCGTATTTGGTCTGATGTCTTTGGCATTGATCATCTCCGGTATCACCGCTTTTCAATTTTCAGAAACCATGTTGTCCATGCTCAGCAACGGCGGCACCATGATGATTTACGCGCTCATGTTTGCCCCATTCATCTTCATCTTGGTGATGAACTTTGGGTTCAACAAACTCAGCCCAATGGCACTCACCGTAACCTTCGCAGCTTTTGCTGTGGTAATGGGAATGAGCCTTTCCACCATCTTCTTGGTTTACTCCTTGGGAACCATTGCCAAAGTGTTCTTCATCACTGCAGGACTTTTTGGTACCATGGCCGTCTTGGGTTATACCACACAAACGGATTTGACCAAAATGGGCACCTTCTTGATGATGGCCTTGTTTGGAATGATCATCGCCTCCTTGGTGAATTGGTTCATGCACAGTGAGCAGTTGGACTACATCATCAGTTGCGTTGGCGTTTTGGTTTTCACTGGTCTTACTGCTTATGACGTTCAACGTTTGAAAAGAATTGGAATGGGTGTCGAATATGGAACAGCAGCAGCATCTAAGTTAGCCGTGATGGGAGCTTTGAGCTTGTACTTGGATTTCATCAATCTGTTCATCTACCTATTGCGCATTTTTGGCAATAGCCGTGACTAATATTCGAAATTAGATTTTAAAAGCCCGCCACTAGGCGGGTTTTTGTTATCATGCAAGATTTCTTCATACACCTACCAGCCTCAACAGAAAGAGGAAAAGGCTGCAAAGCTTGGGGCATTCAATCTGAGTTTGTCCTCCCTTTTCCCCTATCCAATGATGCATGGGAAAAAGCGCAATCTTGGCTGGACCAAGAGGAGGGAAATTGGATTTTCTCTTTGCTCAGTTATGAGGCCGGATTTCAGCATTTGGGCGTTGAACTAAAAAACAACCCCATACAACCTGCTCTGCTTTTTATCGTACCCAAAAACATTGAGTGGTTCGCGGAAAATGAAATCAATACCGAAAACCACAAACTACCCTCTCTCCTGTTCAGTCCAGTTGAAAATGAAGAATCATATTACAACAAACTGAATACCATCAAAGCGCATTTGATGCGCGGTGATTACTATGAAACCAACTATTGCACGCAACTCATGACTGAGGTCAGTGAAATGAATCCTTATCAGCGTTGGTTGCAATTGTTTCAAGCCAATCCTGCTCCTCATGCTGCCTTTGTTCAATGGAAAGCGCATCACCTGATGTGTCTTTCGCCTGAACGATTCATTCAAAAAAAAGGTGACACCTTGATCTCCCAGCCCATCAAGGGAACCATCAAAAAAGGAACTACACAAGAAGAAGATCAAATTTTAAAAAATCAATTAAATCACTCCTTAAAAGACAATACTGAGAACACCATGATTGTTGATTTGGTGCGAAATGATCTCAGCAAAATTGCTCAGAAAGGAAGTGTAAAAGTTACTGAACTAGCGCACATCTATTCCTTCCCAAAACTGCACCACCTTGTTTCTACAGTCCAATGTCAAATCAAACCTGGCATCAACTTCACATCCATCATGGCCGCAATGTTCCCAATGGGCTCCATGACTGGTGTGCCCAAGAAAAATGCAGTGAACTCCATGCATGACTTGGAAACCAACCCCAGAGGTTGGTACAGCGGAACACTGGGCATCATCTTACCCAATGGAGATTTTGATTTCAACGTAATCATCAGAAGCATTTATTGGAACAATAATTCACACCAAGCCAACATTGGAATTGGCGGAGCCATTACCTTGCATTCCAACTTCAAAGAAGAATACCAAGAATGTTGGTTAAAAGCACAAAGTCTAATCAATCCCTAAGCGAAAGTGAATCTGGTCCACGAATTAAAATCCAATTTCAATTCTTTCTTCAGAGAGGGAAGCCGATTTATTCTCGGTGTTAGCGGAGGAAAAGATAGCATGTTATTGGCCCACCTCATGCTTGAAGCGCGTATTCCCTTCCATATTGCACATGTCAATTACCAATTAAGAGGAGAGGAAAGCGATAAAGACCAAGCGTTCATCGAAGCATGGGGGCAACAGAACAACGTGATCGTTCATTGTATCAAAGTACAATATACTGAAGAAGAAAAAAACATTCAAGCTTGGGCAAGATCAAAAAGAAGAGATTATTTTGAAGTGCTTCTTCACCAAGAAAAAGCATCCGCCATCATCTTGGCGCATCATGTCAATGACCTCTGGGAAACCCATTGGCTCAAACTATTGCGCTTTCAGGTGGAAGGAAATTCCGGAATGTTACCGTGGATTCCACCGTACTTCAGACCATTGCTCTACACCCCAAAATCTATCATTGATGAGGAGGTGAAGTCAAGGAATATGGCATTCAGAGAAGATGAATCCAACCAATCAATCAAATACAACCGAAACTTTCTAAGACACCAAATCATTCCTGAAATCAATCAGCGATTTGGCATCAGTGATGAAGCAATTGTAGCATTCAATCAACGCAAATCAGACAAAGAAGCTTGGAGTTATTATCTGATGCACACTTTCCTGAATGAAGTTGTAACCGATAACAATGACATTCAAACTTTTGATTGTAAAAAAACACCTTCATTTTTACCCCTTTCAACTCCATTGTTCCACTGGCTCACCCCACTAGGATTTAGTCCAGATCAAATCACTGCCATTTCCAATTGGGAAGGGATGGAGAATGGTAAAAAAATAGAGAGCCCAAGCCATATTCTTTGGAAAGAAAACAACACATTCAAAGTAAGCTTGCTCAACAAAGAGGTTCCTGAAACCTACGAAATTCATAGCCCATTTTTCCTCGACCTCTGCGCATGGCAAGGGAAAAAAAACAACTTGCCCAATCCTGCATGGTATGGTGATAAAACACATCTTCAATTGGATTTAAGTAAAATTGAATTTCCCTGTACCATCAGACCATGGCGCAATGGAGAAAAGTTTCAACCCTTTGGAATGTCTGGACATGTGCTTATTTCTGATTACCTCAACCAAAAAGGAATTGCTGCGGCATTGAAATCCAAAATTGTTGTTCTAGAAAGCAACAATAAAATTGCCGCTATTTTGGGAATTGAAGTGGCCAATTGGTGTAGAATCGAACAACACACTCAGGGCGTTTGGCTCATTCATCCGTTTCCTGGACAATCATCGGAATAACTTTTTCCAAAATAGACATTCCAAACCCCTTTGAATAAAGGTGGCGCATCAACTTCATCCGCTGTTGATTTTTCACACCCTTGTGTCCAATCTGTTTCCACTTCCGCTTGCCTGCTATCAAGGCTTGCTCCGTTTCATCCTCCAGGGGTAAATCTCTTAAAACCGCATCAATCAATGGCTTTGAAATTCCCTTTCTCCGCAAACCTTGTTTGATTTTGGAGGCTCCCCATTGCCGAAAAGACACGTGGTCATGGACATACGCACGGGCATAACGTTCCTCGTTCAACAAATTCTCAGCAATCAACTCTGAAATCCATCCTTGCGCCAAAAAATGGGGCACTTCCCAACGCATCAATTTTTGCTGAACATCCTGATGACAGCGCTCCGCACGATCGCAATAGGCCTTTATTTTAAGCCAATAAATCCCTTTTTCTTGAACCTTTTCTGTCATCGTAAAAAAAACAAATTTATGGCGCTACTTTGCTATTTTTGTGCAACTTAGAAAAAAGTGATGAAAGTAGAATTGATAGAACAACTTACAGCTGCATTGCAGAATGAAGAAATCATGACTGTACGTGACACTGTAAGCGGCATTCGCAAACAATGGAAGTCAGAAACCATCAAAGAACGCCAATTGCAATTGGAAGCATTCAAAGCTTCCGAACCTGAAGAGCA
>CANGVU010000040.1 GCA_947457325.1 Flavobacteriales bacterium
AGGCAAACAAAAATTACCATTGGTACCATAGATATCAGCAATGGTCATCCAATCGATGGCACCTGCGATGGACCATTGACCGCTATCAGAGGCTTGGAACTGAGCGGATGTGCAGGGATTTGATTGTGCGATGGAAATCATCGGAATCCAAGCACCTAGCATCAATGCTAAAATGATTTTTCTCATTTTTTTTAGTTTGTGCATATATATAGCACAATGAATTAAACAAACCCAATGAAAAATGTTAAAAGCAGCAGAGAAATGTTAACTAGGCGGGCAGTTGCGCCAAGATGGACTCGAAAATAACGCGTCCATCGGTATTGCTCAATTCAAAATCCGAAGCTCTTTCTGGATGGGGCATCATTCCAAATACATTTTTCTTGGCATTGGTAACACCTGCTATGTTGTTTAAAGCCCCGTTGGGATTGCTTTCAGGAGTGATATTTCCATCACGGTCGCAATATCGGAATAGTACCTGCCCATTGTCTTCAATTCTTTTTAGTTCTTCAGAACTAGCAAAGAAATTCCCCTCGCCATGCGCAATAGGTATTTGGAATACAGAATCCAAGAGTAGGTTTTGGGTAACAATATTGCTGTTGTTGTCCGCCTTTAAATGGACATTTTTACAAATGAATTTACGGCTGTTATTGTGCAGCAATGCGCCGGGTAAGAGATTAGCCTCTGTTAAAATTTGAAACCCGTTGCAAATGCCCATCACGTAGCCACCTTTATTTGCGTGATTGATCACCTCATCCATTATGGGTGAAAAACGCGCAATGGCCCCACTTCTCAGGTAGTCGCCATATGAAAAACCACCAGGAACCATGATGAAATCACAACCTTGTATACTTGAGTCTTTGTGCCAAAGTTTTACCACCTCTTGGTGCAAAACATCTTGAAGGGTATAAACCAAATCCTCGTCACAATTGCTACCCGGAAAAACAACAACGCCAAATTTCATGATTATTTTTTTTCAAAATTACGAAATGCTTTATACTAGAACCAATGAAAAAATTCAATCATTGCAATTGCCATTGAAATGTAAAAGACAAAAGGCGCCAAAAGACTTGTTCTGTAATGTGTCCAATAATGGGAAAGCAATAAAACAGGAGCAATGGAAACCAATTCATTTATTTTGACGCAATGGTGGAGAATGTAGTCCACAGACATGGCTCCAGCAGAAACTGTAAACAAAAGCACCAAGTATTGTTTGCTTTGAACCGTTTTGTTTGACTGTCGGTCCTCTTTATGCGACAAGGAAAGAATGGCAAGAACTACTGCAAGAACCAAAGTGACAATAAAAAGCATTGATGGTGGAGTTGAAGTGGTGGAGTTGAAACCGCTGAAAAATGTCCAAAAGAAGCTCTGTTCTGATGGATATGCAGTTAGCCATTTGTAACAATTCCAATACAGCAGAGGCGTAAAGAAGCCAAGTATAACCAGTGTTAGGTCTTTAATTGAAAAAGGTCTGTTCCATATAGAGAGAAAAATCAACACAAGAGGGAATAAGAGATAGAATTCATCCAAAAGAGCGGATAAACCCATGAAAAGTGCAGATAGAAACAGTTGATGTGCGATTTTCTTTTGCTTGAAAATGGAAAAGGCAAAATAAAATGAAATTAAAGCTCCCGTTTGAGCAATGAGCTGAATCAAATTGCCCGTTTGAACGCAAGCAATGGATGTGAAAACAGCATAAATAAGACCAGTTAGATAGGCAGGGGAATGGTACAATTCACTTCTGTTGTAAATGAGATTTGCAATGACTGCATTTATTGAGAGAATAACGATGAAGGTAAAGTTCAAAAAGTTGCCATTCATCCATGCATGAGATGTGTTTTGTGAATGCAACCATAATTCATGTTGACCGGATAAGATGGTCAAAGTTATGACTATCGGATAAGTGAGCGGTAAAAGCGGTGAGTTTTGCGTAAAGCTTCTTAGAATCATTTCGATTACAAAAATGAGGATGTTTTTTTATTTTTATGCAATGTTCATTACTTTTGCTCAAATCTTTTAATTATGAATTTACAAAGCGTCCTGAACCCAATTGCTAGCTTGTTTCAAGGTTATTTTGAACATTTGTTGGTTCCATCTTTGAGTATCATGAATACCATTTGTATCATAGGGGGATTTTATGGCCTTTGGTTGTGGTTAAAAAGACAAAAGGCTTACAATGAAAAAGCCAAACAGGACGGCGGTATTGCATGATTTTGCCAATGAGTGTTGACACTCAAATCACTAAAGTTTTGGTAACCGGCGGAGCCGGATTTATAGGCTCGAACCTATGTGAAAGATTACTGCGTGATGGGTTTAAAGTAGTTTGTTTGGACAATCTTTCTACGGGTTATTCAAAGAACATTGAAGCTTTTTTTGATAATCCACTTTTTCAGTTTGTCCAAGGAGATATTAGGGATTTTAATACATGTGTTCGCGCTGTAGAAGGATGCACTTATGTTTTTCATCAAGCAGCTTTGGGTTCTGTTCCGCGTTCCATCAATGATCCGATAGCTACTAATTCCGTTAATATTTCAGGATTTATCAATATGCTTGAGGCTTCCAAGCAGGCTGGAGTGAAGCGATTTATTTTTGCTGCAAGTTCAAGTACTTATGGTGATTCAGAGGTTTTACCTAAAGTTGAGGAATCCATTGGGAAACCATTGTCCCCCTACGCTGTTACCAAACTCGTGAATGAGTTATATGCAGATGTTTTTCATAGAACCTATGGAATGGAATACATTGGATTACGGTATTTCAATGTTTTCGGGAAAAATCAAGATCCTGATGGTGCTTATGCCGCTGTCATCCCTCGTTTTGTAAAGCAGTTCATGCAATTGGAATCACCTGTTATCAATGGTGATGGCTCCTTCTCAAGAGACTTCACTCACATTCAGAATGTGTTGAACGCCAATATGCTATCCATGGCCACGGATAACCCGGATGCAATTAATCAAATTTACAATGTTGCTTGTGGCGAAGCCACAACGCTAAAAGATTTGGCAGAAATGATTAGGTCTACCTTAATTAATAAAGATGTGGAGATCGGTCAGGTACCCATTGTTTTTGGTGATAATAGATTGGGTGATATTCCCCATTCTTTGGCTTCAATCGAGAAAATTAATCTTAAATTAGGTTACAAACCGGTGGTGCTGATTCAGGAGGGATTGGCGGATGCTATTGATTGGTACTGGAGCAATATTTAGTAGGTAGTACATTGGAAGTTAAATTCTCTTCTCAAGATGAAACTAAGATTAAGACAGCCAAGGGTTTCTTTTGGAGTTTTATTGAGAACTTTTTAAGTCAAATAGTCACATTTATTGTTGGAATTGTGCTTTCCAGGTTGCTTAGCCCTGACCTATTTGGTATGGTTGGGATGATTGTAATCTTTATCGCGATTTCTGAAATTTTTGTCAATAGTGGGTTTCATCAATCTTTGATCAGAAAGCAGAATGCAAATCAAGAGGATTTTTCAACCATATTTTTCACCAATTTGGGGATAGCCTTCGTTTTTTTGATTGCACTGCTTGGGATCAGTCCCTCAATTGCTCAGTTTTATGGACTACCTATTTTAGGCGAAATATTGCCAGTTTTTGGGATTGTTGTATTCATTGATGCATTGGCGCTCGTGCAAAAAACGGATTTGACTAGAAAACTTGATTTTAAATTGCTAGCAAAGATTTCATTGGTGTCAAATCTTGTTGGGGGATCTATTGGGATTATTGCTGCATATCAAGGCTTGGGGGTGTGGAGTTTAGTGATGAAAAGTATCTTTCAAAAATTGACATCGACCATTTTGCTTTGGTTACAGAATAAGTGGAGACCTCTTTTGATTTTTAATTGGGTTTTGTTAAAAGAGCATTTTAGGTTTGGAAATAAGTTATTAATCAGCGGAATTATTGATACCATTTTTGCGAATTTGTATTACTTAGTCATTGGCAAGTATTTTTCAATGACGGAAGTTGGATATTATTCAAGAGCGGATCAATTTCAGAAAATGCCGTCCTCTAACTTTAGCAGTGTAGTTTCAAGAGTTAGTTTCCCTGTTTTAGCAGCATTGACCGGCAACGATATTGAATTGCGGTTAACCTTCCGTAAACTGCTTCAGGGGACAATGATTGTTTCTATATCAATGATGTCGATGCTGGCAGCATTTTCTGACACGTTGATTGAGGTGCTGATAGGTAAGGCCTGGCTGCCATGTGTCATTTATTTGAAGTTGCTCTGTGTAATTGGCATGTTCTATCCATTGCATCATTTGAATTTGCTGATTCCTCAAGTCGTTAATAGACCTGAGATATTTCTACGATTGGAAATAATAAAAAAGATCATATTGGTTATGGTCGTAGGACTTGGCGTCCAATGGGGTGTGGTTTGGATGTTGCAGGCTACCATTGTTTTTAATGTTGTGGCCTATTTTTTACATGCATGGTCGACTGCGAGATTGATTAATTACTCCATTGTTAGCCAGACCAAGACTTTAATCGGCCCTTTGATTTTAGGGTGTGGGGTTTATATTTCGGTTGCGCTCTTGCGAATGATTTGTGATTTGGATACGCCATTTTTATTTCTGTTGATTCAAGTGTTGGTGTCTGTGATTGCTTTTTATTGTGGGGTTAGATTATTTTTTAGGGAGTATTATAATATCTTTTTATCTTTACTGATGAAACAAGTTTAGACTTTAATGAATAATAGAAATGAGTGTTAGGGCTAGGTTAAATAAAATTTTTAATAAACCGATATTATTCACTTTTATCCCTCTAGTGAATAAAGTGATAACTCTTGTCAAGAGGAAAACGGCAACTTCAACAATATGGAATGCTCAATATAAACGTTTTGAATTGCGGGAGAATGGTCAGTGGATTCAGGTTGATGTCTTGCCTTATTGGGGCTGTACTAAGCAGTATTTGAGAGATGCAGTGAATAGAATTAATCTTGTCGGTATTGAACTTGGCAAGTCCGACACCGTGGTAGATATTGGCTCAGGAACAGGGACGGAAGCAGTCATTTTTTCTGAATTGGTGGGTGAATCAGGAAAAGTTTATGCCATTGAAGCCCATCCAGAGACTTATTGCAGTTTGGAGTTATTGGTTCAAAAGGGTGAACATAGGAACATTTTGCCATTTCACTTGGCCATTGGAAATACAGAAGGAACGGTGCGTATGGATGATTTAGCAGATCATGAGAAGAATGCAGTTTCATTTGATGGCGTGTCAAGCAACTCTGGCCTCTCGGTTCAAATGGTAACATTGGATCAATTTGTTGCAAAGAATAATATTACCCAAATAGATTTTCTTAAAGTCAACATTGAAGGCTCTGAATCCTTAATGATTGAGGGAATGAAGGAGAGCATTGGAATTGTCCGCAATGCAGCCATTAGCTGTCATGATTTTTTAAATCATGACTCAAGTAAGCCAATAATGAAAAAAGTTAAATTATTTTTTGAGAAAAATGGTTTTAATGTTAATCATTATCCAAAAGAGCATCCTGTTATGAACAGTTGGATATACATGACAAGAGTTTAGTTTGGAAGTATTGTTCAAAAAAGTTCAAGAGTGTTTTAATTTAGCGTTAAACGTTTGCCAGTTGCCCTAAATGATAAGTCAGAGTTTGTTTTGAATTCAATGACAAATTAACGTCTGCCTTTGAATAATTAAAAAAGGACTTAAAATTAGAAAAGTTGAAGGATTAATTTTTGCTTAGTGATTGTGAAGCAGTTTATTGAAAAGGCCCAAAAGCTGTCGTAAAAGAGATAGAACGATATGATCAACAAGAGTCCTCGATTTTTCCTGAAAATTCCAACAAATCTTGTTATCAGCTATTGGGATATTGTTGCTGAGCACAATAATTTTGTTTCATTAACTGACTCGGACATTGCTAATGATGATTATATTGATTTCAAATTGTAATGAATAAGATTTATCAAAAGGCTGATATTGATGTTGTTGTACTAACGTACAATCATGCCTTATACATTGATAGAAATATCCGTTCAATCTTGGGTCAAGTGACGAATTATTCTTTTAATGTGTTAATTGCAGATGATTGCAGTACGGATGGAGCTAGGGAATTGATAAATGAATGGGTAGATAAAGATGAGAGGGTTTTTTTAGTTACAACAAGTAAGAATGTAGGTTCTGTTGAGAATGCTAGAAACGTTATCAGCTATTGTCAATCGGACTATTTAGCCATCTGTGAAGGTGATGACTTTTGGATTGATCCAAATAAACTTCAAACTCAAATGGATTTCCTTAAAGAGCATCCTGATTACGGAATGGTGCATGGTGATGTGAGCTACTTTTATCAAGGTAAAAATCAGTTGGGGGGAAGTGCTAACAAATCACAGGGCGTCATTTTTCCTACTGGTTTTATTTTTGAACAATACCTCACCAATCGGAAATTATTTATCTATACTGCAACAGTAATGATTCATCGTGAGTTATTCATCAAGAGTGCAAACTTTGATTTGTTTAATGAGCGGGGGTGGTTGGCTCAGGATTTACCGACATGGTTAGAGTTGTCACAACATACTAAAATTGGCTATATTGACAAGGTATTGTCGGGCTATAGACTCGCCGATGAGTCTGCAAGCAGAAGTGTAAGCCCTGAGTATATTCATCAATTTCATCAATCTGTTTTTCAAATTCGATACTATTATTGGGAAAGATATTCTGCCAAGGAGGAGCTTAAATCTAAATTGGATTACATGTATTCATTGTCTTTATTAGCAGATCTCAGATTGCTCATGTCAAAGAAGATATGGCGAGAATTGGTGATGCTGAAGAGAAAGGGGAATTTTTCTTGGGAACTTAAAAGATGGATGCAGTTTTTATATTTGTCTGTGTCATTGTTGATTAAAGGAAGATGAGAATAGTAACTTTGATTAATGGATTGAACAATGGCGGTGCTGAAAAGTTCGCAGTTGAGTTGTGCAATGAGTTATCCCATAGACATGAGGTGTTTTTGCTGGTTAAGTGCTCACTCAATGAAAGTAGTTTGCCGTTTAAGAAGTTGAATGATAATGTGAAACTTATTGTTTTTAATTCGGGTGTCAAATGGGATTTGATTTTTGCACTTAAACTGTTAACAACCCTTTTGAAGTTGAAACCAAATGTGATTCATTTGCATTCTTCGATATTGATTTTTTACACTTTCTTTTTTTCCAAATTATTGAAGGGTTGTAAAATAGTACAAACCATACATAGTCAAGTGACCCCTGCATACATTAAAGCGGTGAAATGGTCTAGAAGCTTCAGTCCATTGGGTTGTCAAATAGAGCACGTGGTAATTTCGGAAAAGATAAGAAGTGAGTTTATCAAGGTTTTTCCAAACATCCCTTTTATTGCAATAGAGAATGGAGTCGAACCATTGGTATCTAAAATGGAGGTTGAAGACAAATGGAAGGATCAACGAAAAAGACTGGTTGCTATAGGGAATTTTACAGCTGCAAAACGATTTGATTTATTATCTGATGTTATAGTTTTTCCTGAGATTGCATCGCGTTATACGCTTCAAATTATCGGATTTGAAAAAGGAAAAGATCAACCGGTGACAAGGTATATTATCTCTAAGGGTGCTGAAAATATTGAATTAGTGGGGCTTAGGGAGAATGTTGGAGACTACTTGAATCATGCGGATGGTTTGGTCATTTGGTCAAGTTTTGAAGGGATGCCATTGGTTATGTTAGAAGCATTGTCTATGGGCTGCCCTGTCATTTCCTCTCCTGTAGGAGGTATCCCAGATGTCATTCAATCTGGCCAATGTGGAATATTAACCAAGGGTTTGAATCAAGTTGATTTGAAAGAAGCGTTGATCCAATTTGACAATTTAGATGAGCAAGGCATTGAAGGGATGCGACAAAGATGTAAGGATTTGTTTCAAGAAAAGTTTACCATGGATATCTGCTCCCGAAAGTATGAATCTCTTTTTTATTCTCGGGCATGAAATTTTGGGGTGTTGAGAACACTTGGGTTGGATGGAGATTTGGTGTCTTGATTCCATTGATCATATCGTTGATGTTCTTTAATTACGTGATGCCATTAGGTGTTTTAATGATTGGATTGTTG